>CAISOX010000081.1 GCA_903887235.1 uncultured Alphaproteobacteria bacterium
CTCTATGCCTACTCATCGCCACATATGTACTATGCTTATCCATATATTTTGATGGCATCACAAATGCCTTATCTACAGTTATCCCCTGTGATTTATGTATCGTTGCTGCATATCCATGATCTATATGATTGTAGTCTCTTACATCAAATACTACCTTCCCGCCTTTATCTAAATTAACTTCAAACTTCCATCCATCAAAACCATCAATTGTTCCAAGCGTCCCGTTCTTTACTCCAAGCTCCTTATCATTCTTTAAAAAATAAATCCTATCCTCAATTGCAAAGTCTCTCTTACCATTATTCGTATCAAATTTAGCTTCTATCCCTAATTCATTATCCGCTCTTCTTACTTCCCTAGCCCTCTCATTTAACGCCTTTACATCCGCTCTTGTAAAGCTCAACATTATCGCAGATTTATTTTCTGATACCGCTTTATGCCAATCATTTACCATTACCTCTCTTGCTTTTGCTACATCTTTAAATGCATGCACCATTTTCCTTTCTCCATATTCCCCAATTGCATCTCCTATTTCTCCAAGTGCTAACAATTTTGTTGCATCAATCTGCCAACTCTCCTTCTGTCTTCTTATGTCATTTAACTCAACATGTCCTACTCTTTCTATTACTCCCCTAAATGCTCCTCCTGCTTCTATTGCTTGTAATTGCTGGGGATCTCCTATAAGTACCACCTTTGCATCTGCAAATGTTACTTCGTCTATTATCTTTGATAAATCTCTACTACCTAACATCCCAGCTTCGTCCACCACTACTATGTCATTCTTCTGCAACCTCTCTCTTTCATTATTACAATTAACCATTCTGTTTGCTACCGTATAACTCTTTATACCACTATCACCTTCTAAGTTTTCAGCAGCTATTCCAGATAATGTCATTCCTACCACATTATATCCTTCTTTCTCCCATACCTCTCTCGCCGCTCCTAACATATAACTCTTACCACTTCCTGCATATCCAACCACACATGCCATATCTCTATCACCTGTAATATGCCTAAATGCTTCTCCTTGTGATTCACTTAACCCTTTATCTTTTATAACTCTCTCCCTATATTCCAAATCTATTTGATGATTCGCTGCATCACCTAAACTCTGAGATTGCCTCACCATCCTATATTCAATATCGAGCATCTCTTTTGTTGTATATCTCTCCCTATCCCTATCATCCTTACCTAATTTTATTAATTCTTCTGAATTCTTTATTTTTTGATATACTTTCTCAAATTGTTCAACATCCACCGTATGTGTATTTACAAATCTAGCTATATCTTCATGTGTAAATGTTGATTTATAATGAGATAATGCCTTTATTGCTATACTTGGGTCACTGTATATCTTTTCTCCATTACCTCTCGCTATACCCTCATGTTCTAGCACTTTCTCACTATACCTTACCCTACCATCATTTGGGCCAATCTTATTCTGTGGCTCTAGGTCTATACCACGCTCTTTATTACTCCTATGATCTATTTTTATATCTAAACCTGCTTTTGCTAAATGCTTATTTGCATAATTAGCCCATCTTTCCCTTTGCTCATATAAAAAACTTCTTTCATATAATCTTTCTATTTTCTTCCCTAATTCTCCATTTTCTAATTTTCTTGTGACTAACATTATATGCGCATGTGGTTGATCCATCCCATGACCTTTGTGGAAGCATATATCCGCTATTACTCCTTTAGTTAAAAACTCATTCTTAACATACTCTTTTACTAATTTTATATTTTGCTCATAACTTAATTCTTTTGGTAATGATACCTCTACTTCTAATGCTGTTCTCGCATCTTTTCTTTTGTCACAACTCTCAACATGATTCCACAAACTCTCTCTATCTTTTGTAAATCCTACATCTTTTTCTGGGCTCATTATTTCTTTATGAAAAACATCACTTTTCTTACTATAATCAAATGTTTTGTCTAATCTTTCATCATGTAACTTTTCTGCAGATCTATATGCAGCTTTCCCCACTGCTGAATGACCTTTATTTCTGGTTATTGTTTTATAGCTAAAATGATATACTGCCATTTTATTTATCCACGACATGATATTGCTGCATTTTCAAAACTAAGACTTTAATAAATGCAATTATATTAAGTAAGATAATTAATATTATGTATTTATTATTTTTAAAAGTACTTAATAGATTTTTTAAAACTATAGTTTTTATATAAAAATACTGAGTACTACATATTTTAAAATAGTTAATTATGTATTTTTGCTTTTCTATACCTAATTTTATCAAATACAATTTTATGCTAATAATTCATTCTATTTTTTATTTTCACTTATCTATATTTTACCTATCCAGCTAACTACCATCATTAAAGGACTAAAGCATTTAGTAGGTTATTTATAACCTGAAAGCGCGCAATTAATATCATTGAGATAAGTATATTTAGTTTATTTTTATTTGCACTTTTTGTCAATATTTGTTATTATATAGCCTATAGTCAATGCATATACTTA
Source organism: uncultured Alphaproteobacteria bacterium (assembly GCA_903887235.1). Lineage (GTDB taxonomy): Bacteria > Pseudomonadota > Alphaproteobacteria > Rickettsiales > Midichloriaceae > Aquirickettsia. The sequence continues at coordinate 2,483 of CAISOX010000081.1, forward strand.
TTATTTGGATAATAAAACTAAAGAAAAGATAGAAAAGCTTAAGAGTAAGCAGGCTGTTTTGAAAGCTCGCCTTGAGTTATTAGAAAATAGAGCAAAAACTAAAGAGCGTAAACTTGAAACTAGACGTAAGATTCTTGTTGGCAGCTATTTTATTGAAAAATATACCAATAAAAACGAATATGATGAATTGGTCAAATTAATGGATGAATATTTAACACGAGAATCTGACAGAAATGTTTTTGGATTAGATTATGATAAAGAAAGCGCTAAAAAGTCCGAATGATATTGGTAATAAAAAAGGAACTGTATTTAAAAATATAGTTCCAAAATATAGTAAAATTATCAATAACACTAAAAAAAGTACGTCTTCAAATCAAAAAGATTTATTTAATCCTGAATTGTTTTTAACTATAGATGAGATCAATAAAAAATTTGGCAAGGATACTGTATGCTTTGGTGATCAATTAGGTAATTTAGATTATGATAAATTACTTAATTCTAATGATTTAAATTTACTTAAAAGTGAAGCTGATAAATTGTTAAAAACTTATCAACAGATCGACAAACAA
>CAISOX010000082.1 GCA_903887235.1 uncultured Alphaproteobacteria bacterium
TGATGCATTAATACAACCATACTCTGGCCATGAATCAAGAAAATCATTAGAATTATATTCAAAATTATCAATAACAGATGCCCAAAGTAAATATAACGAGGTAATAAATGAGTTCCCAGTATGATACAATGCCAATCACTAATATAAAAACAGCCTTAAAGATGAGAATGTCACATGATTTTTAATATTCATAAATTTTGTAAATATACGGTAAAAAAGGAGATAGCAGTAATAGCTAAACAAAACTACATATCAATATTAAATTCCGAAGCTTTGATATAATGGGCTTTTACAGACATACCTTGCCACTTTCTCAAGTTCCCTCAACCTACCCCTAAATACCACTATTGATGCCTTTGTTCAATTAATTCCTAGATTTTATGATTAATTGATGGTATAAGACACATGGGATTGTGGATAAATTGTTGTTTGGTATGAAAAAATGTTGCCTACTTATATAGAAAAGAGAGATAGATGCTGGATGTTTGTCTATAATTCAACAGCCTTAGTGTCTAGGCAATATGGCTACTTTTCTTATAAAGAAAAACCTATATACCCATCAATCACGGAAGAACAACAGTTATCACATGATATATATGCTAAAGTTGCGCCACAAAGTTACTTTCCATGGATTATCGCACATCTTTTTAATACTGACGATAATATAAAGATCGATAAACACTTTAGAACTGGAGAGCAGCGCGGAGTGATATGGGAAAACAATAGCTATACCAAAATTAGATTAGACAGCCAACTGCCGCTGATTACCAGTCACATTTCACAGATTCACAATGATATAAGCATAAAGATCAACGAAGCATTTTTCACCTGGATTCAGCCCATCACTACTTTAGAAAACATGAATGCGTCTGAGCCTAAATTAGAATCACCCCTAAATGAGCCAGCACCGCAGCATGAGACTGCTCCTGCCAATGACCCCATTCCAGAAGACACGAATACTGCTGAGCCTCAAGCAGAGTCATCTCCAAATGAGTCAGCACCGCAGCATGAGAACGCTCCTTTTAATGATAAAAACAAAATTCAACAAGAAACAACACAAAACAACTTATCTCAAAGATTGGGTGAGTATCTAAAGAGTCATAAAACGATGGATGATTCAAAGCCAAAGGAAAATTTTGGTACCGAAGCTAAAAGTGATGCCTTTAAAGAGAGATTAAAAATCTTGATACAGCCAGTAGATGATGTAATAAAATCGTCAGAAGAACTGAGTAGAACTCCAAAAACTCAGGATAATATTAGCATCACAACAGACTCTTTATTATTGAATGCAGATCAAGCATCCTATAATCTTCCAGTAATTATCGTAAAGGAGCCGCCTGCAACGCCTCAATTACATCAGCAGTTTAATTGGATGACCATGCCTTTTGCTCCTAATAAGGCAGAGGTATTGTGTGATGCTGCGAGTATACCGAAGAACAAAGAGATTGAGTCTTCAAAGTCTTTTCTTGCCATAACGAAAGTTATTCTTAGACACTCAATTAAAAAACCAGCATATACGCCTTCGGCTCCCAATGACACAAATGTGGAGATAACAAAGAAATCTATAATAGCACAAGAGAACACGGCACTGGTTTTAGTTACCGATTTTTCATCTATGCTAGAAACAAGAATACCAATATTCAATAAATCGGTGGATAAATTTAATGTTAATGTAACGTTATTAAACCCCACAACAGAGCCATTGGCTTTAGTGATTTATAAAAAAGCTGTTGAGATTTGTGTTTTGAGTGATGAACCTTTGTCATTAGTGCCATATAATCATAAAGCTCTCTACTGTTCCTACTCACCTCCCCTTTTGTTTTATGCTTCAGAGAACATTCTGCAGGAAACAACGCCGTATAATTTGCACAAGATATTGGGTGATAAGCTAAAGGAGTATGTCAATATTAATTATCAATGCAAAGATTCAGATAAACAAAACGAAGAAGCTACCGGGTATTCCTGGTGGATTTTGATTTTCGGAGGAAGTGCCATAATATTGAATGGGTTAAGCGCGCCATTCATGAAAAAGAAAGGGACTGATATTGTTAAATCCCTTGGAAAATTTGGAAGCGGTAGTGGAGATGGTAATCCTCCATTTTCTAATAACTTTCCATTCTCAAACAACTTTTTACATAAAAATACCGAGAGGATTTTAGACTCCACAAAAAATAAAATTTACCAGGCAATTTACCAAAAATTTTTTGAGAAGTATGGTGAATCTATTGCGAATTATTTCAGTGATTTCATATCAAACGTATCAGCTAACCTTGAATCGGAAGAGAATGCCATGAATTTCTTGTCTAATTTTTCTTGGGATGCATTTAACTCCATTGATTTTATTACAGAGAGCCTAGATGATTTGTTACACAGCCTTTTCCCTTGGAGCAAAAATAATACAAAGGAAAACGTTGCAGGCTCAGTTGAGCTAGAGGATGGAATGAAGGAAATCGTTGAAGAAAAAGATAATACCACAGACAATATATCAGAAACAAAAATAGAAGAAGCCATAAATAATACTACTGTAACAAAAGCAATTTCAAATTCAAATGGTAATAAAGCAGAAAGACTACGTAAGAGACAAGATAAGCTAAAAGAAAAATTCCCTCTAATGAAACAAACTGATGATTCTAAGAAGAGCGGAGAAATAAAGAAAAATTATAGTCAAATTAATGATAACCTATATTATACTCCGACTAAAGCTCGGGAAAAGAACTCACCAGAAACTCAAAAAAAGATAAATGAGTTGAGAAACAAGATGGATGAGTTGAATGATGAAATAGCAAAGTTAAAAAGTAAGGATATTGAACGTTATGACCATATAAGCGAGCTCACTATTGATGGAATGACGAAACACGAAAGAATCGACTATCTTACAGAAGAGATAAAGCAAATTAAGAACAAGCAAAAAATAAATGAACAGGAAAGAGCTGAAAAAATCGCAAATAAAGAGAAAAATGAAGGAAAGCTAAGGCAAAAAAGAGGAGAACTAGAGAAAGTAATCAAAGAAATTCAAGACGAAAAAGATGAAATATTAAAATTAAATCAACCACAGCAAATTGATCCAAATGAATTGGAGCGGCTTATTGGTATAGAAAAAGAAAGTAAAACTAAGATAAACATAGATGCTGAAAATGAAAGAGCTGCATTGCAAAAAATGAATTATAAGTTAAAAGAACATCAAGAACAACAAGCGCAACAAAAAATAAAAGAATTGGAAGAGAAACGTGATAAGTTGCAATCACTTATAAAGTTTTTAGAATCCGCCAATAAAACGATATCAAGTGAAATCATAGAGTTAAATAGCTTTATATCTAACTCCTTGAAAACAAATAAAGAATACACAGACCATATTACTCGTCTCAACAATTTTATTATAGGAAATAAAGAAGATATTGATAGAGTGTCTAATACATTGATATTCACAAATCCTGAATTGGATATGCTATATACCAAGCTCAAGGCTACGGAAGAAAAACTACAACAACTGATATCACTACAGTATGAGTCTGAACTAAGTAGTGAATCAGCAGATACACAGAAAAAATCCAAAGAACTTCACGAGTTCACACCGCCCAATAACAAACTTTCTTTAAACTTGGAAATATTCAATGCCCCTAAAAAAGATCCAGATGATAGCATCAGTACAGCAGCTAATACGCCAAGATTGAATGATGATGATGGTAAAAAGCGTTTAGATTTGAATTTATATGCGGATGATGTGGATGATGTGGATGATGTGAATTGGGATTTGTATTTGGGTTTGGGTGTGGAATATAATGGAGAACAATAATAATGGTAATACCTTCACTTAATGGCGGCACCAAACAGATATTATGAGTTTGCAATATACAAAGAAAATGGAATAGGAATAGCATTTAGTAATGACGATGGGGGGTTAGCATTAAAAGCAGGAGCTTATTGGCATAAGAGTGAAGAAAGTCTTGAGAAAGTAAAATATGAGCATGTAGATTGGGAAGTTCAAGGAGTGAGACTAAATGCTGAGGATGTATTGAGTTATGCAGGGATGAAAATCAA
>CAISOX010000083.1 GCA_903887235.1 uncultured Alphaproteobacteria bacterium
ACTAATGCAGCCAATATCCAAAAGGAGAATTTTCAAAAAGCTAAATCTATTTGGGATGAGGCTATCCAAGTGATAGCTGCTGCCTAAAATTTAAGGGTCAGGGTTGTATTATGTCAATTTGTCCATTAACTTGACGGTGCCGGTCAGGGTTGCATTACACCCACTTGTCAATTAACTTGACTGTGCCGATGAGTTTCACAACTCACCCACAGTATCCATCAAAGAATCTCCATTCAATGCATTTTCTTGATCATAATTGAGATAATAGTCCTTAATAATCATTTTTGTAGTATTTAATTCTTTATTTACCATTATATCAATAACATTCAAAACAAAGAAATCTTTTTCATTACACTTTATTTGTGCTTTTACAACTCTTGTGTCCTGCTTATCTTTAGATCGCACAGTACTGTCTATAACATTAGGTTCAGTTAATGATTGGGAAGGAGTATAATATGCATGTACCTGATAATCTTGTAAAGTTAATTTACATGCTATATTTATATGATTTAAGCCAACTAGCATTATGGAATTATCTTCTGACTCTATTATATGATCAACCATAAATTGGTCGCGTTCTGCCCTTGCTTTTATTTGCTCTTCAGTAGCTCTATTTGGCATGTCTACAGCTTTGAATTTAATTTGATATTTTGATAAAGACTTTAAAAAATCTACATACTCTTTGTTAGCTAAGGAGTATAGATTATATGTTAATATACTGTCCTTTTCTTTATCGTCAAGTTTCACTCCTGGCTTCATTAATTCCTTAAATTTATCAACATTAGATAAGAATTTCTCTATTGTTTCATCCTTAGTTTCAGTTATTGGTTGTTCTGCATAAAAAGTTTTTATATTTTGTTCCTTAAAAAATGGTAGTAGCTCCCTCATAGTTTTGGTTGGAAGAGGATCAGTGTGCGCTTCAAAAAAAATAAATATTTTCTTGTGTTGTTTAGATGTCATTGAGTAAATTGCCCTTAATTAAGTTAGAAATAAAAACCACATTATGCCATGTAATATATCGCATATTAATATATTGTAAAGATAATTATTGTGACGCCAGGCATTCCTCTTAGATCGCTTCTATATTTTTGCATGGTAATATATTGCATTGAGTGTTAATAACCCTTAGAATATATTGCTTTATAGCTCTTTTTCCAGATTTTAATTACCCGAGCTTGAGATAAGAAATGGGATATACAAGATAGCAAAAGCCTACTATAGATATAAAATTTGACAGAAGATTTTAATTTAGTACAATTCCGTGGGTGATGTGTAACTTAATAAATTTATCAAATGATTAAAATAACTCAAGAGCAGTTAGAGCTTTTGTACAAGATGAACGTAGCAGCTTACAATGGTAAACCATTTCAAGGAAGTGAATATACATTTGTTAGCTCAAAAGATAATAATGGCTATTATGGGGGCACCGTCAAGTTAATGAAAATATGGGTATAATATAACCCTGACCCTTAAATTTTAGGCAACAGCTATCACTTGCATAGCTTCATCCCAAATAGATTTAGCTTTTTCAAAATTCTTCCTTTGGATATTAGCTGCGTTAGTATACCTTCCTACATCAATTGCGAATATATTCCTTACTTTCCCCATTAATGACAGAGTTTGTTGTATTCCCCAGGGTGATTTGAACTTTATCAAACACTTTTCCTTTCTTCGTGAGGGTTGATGCGCATTTTCAGCACGATTATTCAGTCTTTTGTGATTTCTATGTTCTGTTTTAGGGCACATCACCTTGATTGGCTTGATATAACTCCTTAATTTATCTGTAACAATCACTCCTGGCACTGGATATGATTGCAATAATCTTGATAAAAAGCGTATTGCTGACTTCTTATTACGCCGTTTCTGTAAAAATACATCTAGCTCATATCCTTTTGAGTCCACAGCTCTCCATAATATATAATATTCTCCGTTTACTTTCATTGTCATCTCATCTAAATGCCATTTGTCTGTTATTTTCCTTTGTTTCTTTTTGATTACTTTTTCAAACTATTTTCCAAATTTGTAACACCAGCTCCTGATTGTTTCATGACTTACTTCTATTTCTCTGTATAATAATTGTTCTCTTACATCTCGAAAACTATGATTAAACCTATGATATTGCCATATCGCTTGTCCTATTATCGTCATTGGATATCTATGTCTACTTGGTGTCCCCTTCATCTTTTTTCATATTCTATAATTTTCCAATCTTTTATTCAACCCCATAATTCTTTTCTCTTTTTAACTTGACGGTGCCGTTTGATGTATTATCTCAAAGATATCCAAAGTTTTTTATGAGAGGTAAGGTTTTTATATTTAAAAAAGGAATACATAGAGATATTTTTAATAATGAAGAATTAAAATTCAGCAAAACAATAATCAGAAAGTTTCTAAGATTATATGCTGAACAAAAGGAATATATAAAATTGCATATTGAAAACACAGCAAGGTATGATTTAGAAGGTAATGAAGCTGGAATTGTTACAAAAGAAGATGTTGAATCACTTGCAAAAACACAAGAAGAGATAAAAAACCAGATTGCACTCAGAAAAAGTAAGAAGCTGGAACAAAAGAAACATTACAAACCCAATAAGGAAAATAAACCTAACAATCAGGATAATAAGTTAGAATTGGTGGATTCGAATTCAGTGGATGCAAATGGCGATAAACCAAAGCTAGGCATAATTTTTAAAGTAGAAAATAAAAATGAGTAACTTCAAAAGCCCTTCGATAAGAGTTGGAGTAAATAAAGGTAAAACATACTATTGGTGTGGGTGTGGATTAAGCAAGAAACAACCTTTTTGTGATGGATCGCATAAGGAAGATAAGCAAGGAAGGAAGCCAATTACATATACAGCTTTGGCTGATAAATTCATATCATTTTGCACCTGTAAAAAAACGCAGTTACCACCTATTTGCGATGG
>CAISOX010000084.1 GCA_903887235.1 uncultured Alphaproteobacteria bacterium
ACTAATGCAGCCAATATCCAAAAGGAGAATTTTCAAAAAGCTAAATCTATTTGGGATGAGGCTATCCAAGTGATAGCTGCTGCCTAAAATTTAAGGGTCAGGGTTGTATTATGTCAATTTGTCCATTAACTTGACGGTGCCATGCTGGCAGATTTTATGAGAATGAAGCGACTGTAGGTATAGATATTGTGATACTTCCTTCTTTAAATAAGCTCGTACATAGTCTTGCCAATATCTGCTGGAGACATTGAAACGGTTATTCCAGCACTTTTCATAGCCTCAATTTTCGCCTCAGCTGTATCGTCACCTCCAGAAATTATAGCTCCTGCATGACCCATTCTTTTGCCGGGAGGGGCAGTTTTACCTGCTATAAATCCAACAGTTGGTTTTTTAATTTTATGATTTTTAATAAATTCTGCTGCTTCTATTTCAGCTGCGCCACCAATCTCTCCAATAACTATTATTGCGAAAGTCTCCTTATCATAAAGAAACATCTCTAATGCATCAATAAAACTAGTGCCATTTATTGGGTCCCCGCCTATTCCTATGCAAGTGGATTGGCCAAGACCAAGATTAGAAGTCTGATGAACCGCTTCATAAGTTAACGTTCCGGATTTAGAAATAATTCCAATATTGCCTTTTTTGTGAATATAGCCAGGCATAATTCCAATTTTGCATTCACCAGGAGTTATAATTCCAGGGCAATTAGGTCCAATAAGCCTAGTCTTAGAATTAGTTAGGGCTTTTTTCACCCTCAACATATCAAGCACCGGAATACCCTCTGTAATACACACAACAAGCTCTATTTTTGCATCAATTGCTTCTAGGATTGAGTCTGCAGCAAAGGGTGGTGGCACATATATTACTGATGCATTTGCATTAGTTTTATACACTGCTTCTTCAACAGTGTTAAAAACTGGAAGTCCTAAATGTGTAGTTCCTCCTTTACCTGGAGTCACTCCTCCAACCATTTTTGTACCATATTCAATAGCTTGTTCAGAATGAAATGTACCTTGGGCACCTGTAAAACCTTGACAGATAACCTTTGTTTGTGAATTTACCAAAATTGACATATTTACTCCTTTTTTTAACTTACTGCTTTAACAATTTTTTTGGCTGCATCTTCTAAGTCGTTTGCTGCCTCAAGCTTTAGCCCGGATTCTTTTAATATTTTTTTACCAAGTTCAGAATTTGTTCCTTCAAGCCTCACAACAATTGGAACACTTATTTTCACTTCTTTTGCAGCAGTAATAATTCCATTTGCAATAATGTCGCATTTCATAATGCCACCAAAAATATTAACCAATATTCCTTTCACATTATGATCAGATAAAATAATCTTGAAAGCTTCTGTAACCTTTTCTGTAGTAGCTCCACCACCTACGTCAAGAAAATTTGCGGGCTCTTTTCCATGAAGTTTAATTATGTCCATAGTCGCCATTGCAAGACCTGCGCCATTTACCATACATCCAATTGAGCCATCCATTTTTACATAACTAAGGTCAAATTTCTTAGCTTCAACTTCTTGTGGATCTTCTTCAGTAATATCTCGCATTTTTTCAATTTCTGGGTGCCTATAAAGCGCATTATCATCAAAATTAAATTTCGCATCCAGAGGAATGAATTTAGAATCACTAGTTTCAATCAAAGGATTAATTTCTATTTGACTTGCATCTGTATCAATAAATGATTGATATAAAGCTCTAACAACTTTAGAAAAATTCTTTAACTGAATTTTATCAAGCCCCATTCCAAAGCCTAACTTAGCTATGTGAAAATTTTGCAAACCGATTGTGTAATCAATGTGTACGGCTATGATTTTTTCAGGACTTTTTTTGGCAACTTCTTCAATATCCATTCCACCTTCAGTTGAGGCTGCAATTGTAATGCAATTATGGTTTCTATCTAAAACAACAGAAATGTAATATTCTTTTTTTATATCACTCCCAGCTTCGACGTAAATCTTATTTACTATCTTCCCTTCAGCCCCTGTTTGAGGTGTAACTAGCTTCATCCCTATCATTTTAGAAGCTATATCCCTTACCTCATCAAGTGTCTTAGCAAGCTTAACTCCACCAGCCTTACCTCTACCGCCCGCATGCACTTGAGCTTTTAATACCCAAACATTAGATTTAATTTTTGATGCAGCTTCAACGGCTTCTTTGGCATTTAACGCTAATATACCTTCAGGTAATTCAAGACCATATTTTCTCAAAATCTCTTTTGCCTGGTACTCGTGAATATTCATAGCTTAACAATTATAATAATTTAGTCTAGATATTAGTTAATTAGTTGCTAGTTGTAAACTAAATGTTATAGCTTTTTTTATATAATCGCTCATTCTATTTATTGAGAGAAATTCACTTTATCACATAATATAAATTTCCATTCATTATCACCCAAATTTATTCCTCGAAATCTTGGTTTATTTCACTAAATCCAATCTGGCAACCTAATGCTAAATTTACGTTAAAATAACCAAAAGAGTGAGAATATTCAGATCTATCTAGCAACTTTTCACTCACTTCTTCCGCATGATATTTATAACCTAAATTTAACATATGCATATATTTGATGGAATCTAATGTTTTTTCAATAACAGAGGACGATTTGTTGATACATGCTACATCTTCATTACCACAATATTTAAGAACAAAACTTTGTAGGAGTTTTTTTACATAAGATAAATCTATTTTTCCTTCTATCAAATCTTCCAATTTTTCAATGCATGAAAACATTTTAATGTTGCCATCCTTATCCTTCTTGGCATATGCAGGAGATGGTTTAGCAGACTGATATCCTCTTATATGGAGATATGCAATGTTCTCAAGCTTTAAGACATCACCTGCACTCAAATCAGTTCTTTGTGATAAGTTTGCTACGTAGCTGGTATTAATCCCACTATCATTGTTTATTTCTTTTATCTTATCACCCACTTTTCTATATTCTGAGATTGTAAGCATTTCTGATCCATTTGGCAAAATTTCTATGCTATCTAGAAGTGCTGCCTGACCCAAACAAGCAGTCAACAACACTTTAACAGGTTTATCTTCAAACTTTTCAGTCAAATCCTTCAAATACTTAAAAGTTCTAATGCTCTCTGAATCCCTTGCGACAGTATGTTTCCCACTTTTTATTCCAATACTTCCGTGCATATTAAGTATCAACAAATCTGAATAATATAAATCAATTGATTGCTCTTGGAGATACGAATAATAATCAAATGAATAATTTTTTAAGTTTAAGCATATATCTTTCTCATTTCTATGGTCAATTGTAGTTATGTTAAAACCTTTATTTAGGTATTTATTAATTTTATCATAATTATATGCTCCATTATGATCTTCCCCTGTTACAATCATGATTGATTTACTAGCCTCCTTATTGACATAGTATTTATAAGAACTACTTCTAGAAAAAATACTACTTCCTTCGGGTAAGTATTTATTTATATCCAAGGAATCAAGCAAGTTTCTTGCAGGAATATCTACCTCTTTTTGAGATAAATAATATGCAAGTGGAAAACCATTGTCATCCTTTTCATATAAAGCATCATTCTGATAAAAATATTTCAAAGATTCAAAATCCACAGTTTTAAGTTTAACCAGCAACTTAGAAAAAAGAATTTTTATTTCTTTGGAAATTACATCTTGTTTACTTTTTAATAAATTTTGAATTAGAAACTTACTTTCTGACTTACTGTAATTACCCCCTATATACTTTTTTACTACAGTATCTATTTTAAATTCGTTTTCAGATTTTAATGCTACGTCTATTACAGATCTTTTATGGAAATCGAGTATTTTCTCTGAAAATTTATCCCAAATTATATGAAAAAATCCCATATTTTCAGATTTTATTGCAGCTTTAATTAAGATTCGTATATCACTAGGTTCTTCAATTTTTTCTGAAAACTTTCCCCACAAAATATCAAAAATCTGATGTTCATTTATTTCAATGGCACATGTAACTGCACTTTGTAAATATTTAAATTTATCACAATCAATAAACTTCAAAATATGCTCTATTAATGATATGTCTCTAGCTTTAATGCAAAACTCTAAGATATATTTTAGACGATACTCACCTGAGTCATCACTTTTAATAATATCTATGAGTTTATCAGTGACTAAATTTAACAGCTCAGTATTTTTAGCATCAATTAATTCTTTCATTAATTGCTTTGCATCAGAGCCATCTATTTGATTAGCAAACTTATCCCAAATTATATGAAAAAATCCCATATTTTTAGATTTTATTGCTGCATTAATTAAGCCATGCATATCACTAGATTTTTCAATTTTCTCTGAAAATTTATCCCACAAAATATCAAAAATCTGATGTTCATTTATTTCAATGGCTAACGTAATTACATTTTTAGAATATTTAAATTTATCACAATCAATAAATTTCAAAATATGCTCTATTAATGATATGTCTCTAGCTTTAATGCAAAACTCTAAGATATCTTTTAGATGATCATCACTTAATTTTTCTTGAAAGGTAGATAATAAATTACCAATGTAATTTTTATCTTTTGTTGAAACTGCATATTGAATTACTATTTGAATCCCTGAACTATCTAAATTTTCTCTACAAATTGATATTATTTCTTCTAGCAATGCATTATCATTGGTATCAACTGCATATTTTATAATCATATTGACATATGATGTGCTAACTTTACCAACTAAAGCTGTAGCTATGAGTTTTGTTATTTGAGGTTCATTAGATGCAATAGCTTCGTTAAATAGCTCTTTTAGATAATAATCACCTATGGTGTCTCTTTTAATAATATCTATGAGTTTATCAGTGACTAAATTTAACAGTTCAGTATTTTTAGCAGCAATTAATTCTTCCATTAATCGATTTGCATAATAGGTATCTAAGTTGCTTGATAATTTTTCCAAAATGAATGTTAATATTTCATCATTATCAAGCTCCATTGCTTGCTTAATTATTTCATATGCATACCAGCTGCTAAGTTTATTTGCAGAAATTGCAATGAATTTTTCTAAGAATTGAATATTATTTTTTTCTATAAATTCTAATATCAATTCTTTTACATGATAGTCATCTATTTGATTAGCAAACTTATCCCAAACTAATTCTAATAATTTATTATCATCCCCAAGCTCCATGGTATGTTTGATAATTCGACTGATATAGTAACTATCTAATTTCTCTCCAAAAGTTATCATCGTAGATTTTAGTATTGGTTCACTTTTGGATTCAATTGCCAATTTTATTAATTCGGAAAAATAATAGTCCCTATTGTCTGCACCCTTTATAATTTCAGCTAATTTTTCAAGTGCACTATGGTGCAATTTGGCATCTCTTAGTGAAATACTATCTTCCAATACTCTAACTGCTTCATATGTTGAAAAATTTAAGCAAGGTAACTCAATAATTTTTACTATTTCAAAATATTTATTTTTAAAATCCTTCATACCACCTCAATTGTTTAGTTCTTAAGTATATTATACCTATGAAGTGTTACAATTGAGTTACAAAGATGTTAAATTTATTATTTATTAAGGAATTGAATTACAATTAGCTGATGTGATTTTGAATTAAATACATAGCTCATTATATACTCATGTATGACAATATGCAGGGCACAGCAGTTTGCAAAAAAAAGGGAGCTATAATTTCTTATAAACTCCCTAAATCATTTGAATCATTTCTTATTTTTTAAGTAACCAATTATGTTGCTTAAAATCTATATATTTAACTAAACAACTTTTTAATAAAGCTTTTAGCATTAAATAAAGTTGGATTTTTTTCTTCTTTTTTATCCTTATCGTGGTGAACTGCTTTGTTAAAATTAGAAGTTTTATTATAATTTTGCTTTGGCATCACTCTTTTTTTTCTGGTAAACTCCTGATCATTTTTTTTTTCAGGTCGTTGCTTTTTAGGCTCACCTTCCATCAATCTCTTCCAAGAATCACTATTAAACAATTCGTCACTTTGTTCAACATTTTTCATGGTAAGTTTAACTTTTCCTTTGTGATCTGTGCCAACATATTTAACGTTTATGATCATACCTTCTGAAAGTACATCATCTACATTTTCTATATTTCTGTCCGAAATCTCACTTACATGCACCAAACCTTCATTAGAACCTAAAAATTTTGCAAATGCACCAAATTGCATAATTTTAGTTATTTTTGCGTTATATATTTTACCCATTTCAGGCACTGCAACAATTTCTTCGATACTACTTAAAGCCTCATTCAAAGTTTTTTCATCAGTTGCAAATATCTTAACGCTACCATCATCTTCTATATCAATTTTAACACCGGTTCTTTCACAAATCTCTTTTATGTTTTTTCCACCTGGTCCAATTAGATCTCTAATTTTATCTTTATTAATTTTTATTGAACTAATTCTAGGTGCTGAAGAATTCAATTCATTCTTAGGCATAGAAATTAATTCATTCATTTTGGATAATATGTGGTTACACCCATCTTTGGCTTGAGAAATTGCTTTCTTCATTATTTCAATGGTTATACCACTTATTTTGATATCCATTTGTAATGCAGTAATTCCGTTTTTTGTTGATGCCACCTTAAAGTCCATATCACCTAAGGCGTCTTCATCACCAATAATATCTGAAAGAATTGCATGACGATTCTTTTCTAAAATCAAACCCATCGCAATACCTGCAACAGGAGTTTTAATTGGAACACCAGCATCCATTAATGCCAATGTTGCTGCGCAAACAGTTGCCATAGACGATGAACCATTTGATTCAGTAATTTCACTCACTATTCTTATAGTATACGGAAATTCTTCATCCTTAGGTAAAACAGGGCTAATAGCTTTGAAAGCTAATTTACCGTGTCCAATTTCCCTTCTTCCTGGTGGTCTAAGCATGCCAACTTCACCAACTGAATATGGAGGAAAATTGTAATGTAACATAAATTTTTCATTAAAAGTCCCAGTAACGTCATCCCTTAATTGTGAATCTTGCTGACTACCAAGCGTAACAATTGACAAAGACTGTGTTTCGCCTCTTGTAAATAATGATGACCCATGAGTTTTTGGTAAAAAACCAATTTCACAGTCAATCTTTCTTATTTCTTCCAAATTTCTTCCATCTATCCTGATGTTATCATCTAAAATTTTATCCCTAACTACCTCTCTTCGGAGTTTTTTATAGGCAAGGTCAAATACATTTAATTCAAATCCGTCCTTAGTTGAATGATTGTCAAATGCCTCTTTATATATTGCATCTAATTTTTCTTTTCTCACACCTTTGTCAGCTATCTCATACACATTTTTGACGTCCTTATGATAGTCTTTTTTCAAATTTTCAAAAATAGTCTTAATATCTAATTTAGCATAAGCATATTTATCTTTTTTTGAATCAGTAGCAAATTCCTCAATCAACTTTATAACTGGTTGTATGTTTTTATGTGCAATTTCAATTGCAGAAACCAATTTTTCTTCATCAATTTCTTTAGCTGAAGATTCAATCATTAGAACTGAATCACTTGTACCAGCAATCACCAAATCTAATTCTGATTTTTCTAATTCTTCTGTTGATGGATTAAGTACAAATTCGTCATCAATTAACCCAACTCTTACTGCTGCGAGTAAACTATCAAATGGAACTTCAGAGATTTTTAATGCCGCTGCAGACCCTATTATTGCTAAAATATCTGTTGGAGAATTGCCATCATATGATAAAACTTTACAGAAAACGTTAACTTCATATAAATAATCTTCTGGAAACAAAGGTCTGATTGGCCTATCAATCAACCTTGAAATTAATGTTTCTCTATCAGAAGGTTTACCTTCTCTTTTCATAAATCCACCAGGAAATCTTCCTGCTGCATAATATTTTTCCAAATAATTTACAGATAAGGGAAAGAAATCTATCCCTTCTTTTAAATTTTTACTAAAAGTTACTGTACATAAAACTATACTTTCTCCCATTCTGACTATAACAGATGCGCTAGCTTGCCTAGCTATCTTTCCTGTTTCTAATTCAATTTTTTTACCGTTCCATTCTATCGATTTTTTTACTATATTAAACATTTATACCCTTTTAAGTTTCAATTCTTTTATTAATTTTTCATAACGATCATTATTCTTATTTTTTAAATAAATTAACAATCTTTTTCTTTTTGTAACAAACACTAATAAACCTCTTCGTGCTTGATAATCTTTTTTGTTTATCTTTAAATGCTCCGTAAGATTGATTATGTGTTGTGTAAACAACGCAACTTGCACTTCAGTTGAGCCAGTATCATTTTCACCAAATGAAAATTGAGAAATAATTTCTCTCTTTAATTCTTTTGTAACCGACATCTAAATCCTCCATTAAAATGTTTTTGTTGGTTTTAAATAACTATTAACGTATGTACACAATGCAATTAACGTATCGTTACTTTTAACAGCTATCCTTGAATCATTCTCAAGCGATAATTTATAAAAAATAGATTGCCCATTTTTCAATTTTTTAGCATCACTTGAATCCAGATTATACACAGGGATGTCGTCTAGCACATAATCCAGAGGCAGAATTCTTGCAGATATGTAATCATATAATTCGTTATTATGCAAGAATTCTTTTGTTATTTCCGCATTTATCATCTCCATATTTTCAAAAATTCCACTTTGATTTCTTCTCAATTCCACTACATGAGCCAGTGTATTTAATGACTTTGCAAAATCTCTAGCAAGCGCTCTAACATAAAATCCCTTGCTTGTGATAATATTAAATGTACTTAAGTCATTTTTATGTGATTCTAAAGAAAATTTCTTTAAAGAGACTTTTTTTGATTTTAAAATTAATTCTTCACCTTTTCTTGCGTATTCATACGCCCTTTTGCCATTTACTTTAACAGCAGAAAATATCGGAGGCACCTGCTCAATCTCACCTATGAAGCAGTTTAATTTACTCATAATTTGCTGTTGAGTAGGAATAACCTTACTACTTCCTGTAATATTACCAGTCAAGTCGTCACTATCAGTTGAAATACCCCATTTAACCGTAAAGGTATAATTTTTTTCAAAATTCATTACGTAATCAACCAACTTAGTTGCTTTACCAAGTGCTACTAACAAAAAACCCGAGGCAAATGGATCAAGAGTTCCACAGTGCCCCGTTTTAACATTAAGCAATTTTTTAAACCTATTAATTGCCTGAAAAGATGTAATACCAATTGGCTTATCTACTAAAAGCCATCCATTCATTTATTTGTTATGCACATCTGTAGCTTGCTTAACAACTTCAACTCTAGCAACATCTATTTCTATCCTTGGATTTTTTCTCTTCATTTCTACTTCTCCATATATCTTAACTGTGTCAGATGCAGAAAAATCTTCAAATGGCATATGTTTTTGATCAATATCAATCATGACTTCACCTGTACTGTCTTTAAACATATATTTATCATGTGCAATTTTTTGAGCTATATTACCTTGTAAAAAAACTTGCTGACCATGAAATGCGCCACTGAGTACTTTTTGCACGGTTACTAGACCCTGACTCGGGTGCGTCATACTTTGTGCTTGAGGACCTTTAAATTCCGCATTTGCCAAATTAAAAACACCAAACGACATATATGCTAATATTAATGCTTTTGATATTACTTTTTTCATAAATTTACCTTATATAGAAATGTTTAGTATTAATTGTATTTCATAATATTTTATATTTCAATATTATGATTTAATTTTTTCGCCTTACTATCATAATAGTTTTTTATATCTGAACTAAAAAATTGATGAGAAATAACATTTTCAACAATAATTCCCTGTTTTGTTAAATCTTTTGCTTTTGCAGGATTATTTGAAAGTAAATCAATTTTATTTATGTTTAACTTTTTTAAAATTTTAGAAGCTATTATAAAACCCCTTGCATCACTTTCAAATCCTAAATTTTCATTTGCTTCTACTGTATCAAATCCACTGGATTGAGCCTTGTAGACTCTAATTTTATTGGTTAAGCCAATCCCCCTCCCTTCTTGATTTAAATAAATTATGACGCCACCACCTTTTTCGCTCATAATTTTGATAGCGTTAAGAAATTGTTCGTGACAATCACATTTAATACTGTCAAATATATCTCCAGTAAAGCATGAAGAATGGACTCTAACTAAAGGAGTTTCATTAGTATTCTTTTTGTGTTTTGAATTGATAATTATAGCATAATGATCCTTTGAAAATTGTGATCTAAAGCATTTTATTTTCCCTCTTCCAAATTTTAACTTTAAGTCTGCATTACATACCTCATATAAATCATCATTCGTCTTAGCAGTAAAATCATCTATGTATTCTGATTTCAATGAATTTATGCGAAAATTCAATTCCATTTCAGGGTCTACTTTAGCAATTATAGCCACAGGAATTAATTCACTAATCTTTAAAAGCATTAACGCTTTTTCATCTGAATTTGATATTTCATAATGATCATGTGCATTCAGATCAACATCCTCTAAGCCAAAAGCAATTTTTTCAACTTCAGTAAAATCAAGATTTTGACAATTTATTTTGCAATGTTTAAGTTTTAAAAAATTGGCTCTTTGCTGTGTAATAACCAAATTAACTTCCTTAAGTGTATTTTTTATCTCGTTAAAAATTTTTTTATTTATTCTTTCAAGTGGCAATATTAAATTTTTTTGATTTTTATGTTCTAAAATAATTGGGATACCAAATTTCAAATCAGAAATGCATCTCGTTACTTCTATTATTTTTGCCTCAAATACATTGGGTATCTTAGTATTATTTATTTTCATCCTCAACTCTGTATAACTCTTTTTTAACTCCACATGCACTTAAAAAAACAGCAAGTAGAATTATTAATGATAAAAATGTAATGTACTTTTTGTAATTAAACATTATTGTTAGTATACGATGTATATATCAAACTAAATTGAATGAGTAAGCTGGCATTATTTATCAGTATATTGTTTTTTTCAATAAGTATTTTATCAGCAAATGTTTTGTCTCCTGATAACAATCAAATAAACATAAAAAAAATTTTAGAGAAATATAATTTAGCAATCCCAAAACAAGTTGACGATTCAAAATTTTTCAATGATAAAGCAAAACCAGTTTATCTTAAAGAATTTAACAACAAATTCATTATATTGAATTTTTGGGCAAATTGGTGTGTCGAATGTGTTAATGAACTTAAATCACTAAGTAATTTGCAAAAAGAATTTGATAAGCTAAAAATTACAGATGTAGAAATAATCTCTGTGAATGATAACTCGTTAGATTTCGAAAAAGTACAAAACTTCTATCAAAATAATAAAATTAACAATTTAAAAGTTTACTTTGATCTTAGTAAAAATTTAATGACAGAGTTTAAGGTAAATTCTCCACCAACAACAATTTTTATCGATAAAGGGGGGAAAGTATTTGCCAAATTTAATAATACCTATAATTGGAGCGAACCATTAATGATTAATTATATATTAGATATAAAGGATAATAATCATTGAAAAATATTATTTATCTGGCAATTATATTAAAAATTTTCATAAAAATTCATGCATAAAATTACTATAAACATAACAAAATTAGGTAATGCACAAGATTTATCATTACCGCAACACGCAACAGTACATAGTGCAGGGGTTGATTTAGTTGCAGCAATTGATGAAGATTTAATCATAGTACCAAATCAAAGAATATTGATTCCAACAGGAATAGCAATTTCAATTCCTGAGGGCTTTGAAGGTCAGGTTAGACCACGTTCAGGATTAGCTATAAAAAATGGTATCACTGTGATCAACGCACCTGGAACAATAGATTCTGATTACAGAGGAGAAATAAAAGTTCCAATCATTAATTTGGGTGACAAAGATTTTATTGTTGAGCGTGGCATGCGCATTGCACAATTAATTATTGCAAGATACGAAAAAATAGAATGGAATTTAGTAGAGCAACTACCGCAAAATACTACAAGAGGCGATGCTGGATTTGGTTCAACTGGACTTGTCTCAAAATAATAAATATGTTTGGCAATAATCCAAAATTACCATTCGAAAAGGGTGATGGCATCTATTTAAAAGTACATTCTATTTTTGAAACAATTCAAGGTGAGGGGCCATATTCTGGATATCAAGCAATTTTCATTAGACTTAGTGGTTGCAATCTTGCATGCGAATTTTGTGATACAGAATTTGATGAGTATAGCATTTTAGAAATTCATGACATTCTAAAAAAGATAAAGTCCTTTGAGCAAACTAATCCACTTATAGTAATTACTGGAGGAGAACCTTTTAGACAGAATATTTCACAATTATGCAAATTACTAATTATAAATAACTTCAAAATTCAGATTGAAACAAATGGCACTCTATACACAGATATTCCAAAAGAAGTTGAGCTGGTTTGCTCTCCAAAGCCATCTAATGATAAATATCATATGATAAGGCATGACATATTAAAACAAACTATAGCAATAAAATTTTTAATATCTTCTAATATTAAACCTTATTCTGATATATCTGAAGTTGGACAAAAAGAATATAGTATTCCAGTATATATACAATCTATGGATGAGTATAATAAAGCGATAAATCAGGATAATTTAATTCTAGCGCAGAAAATAGCAAAAAAATACAATGCAATATTGTCATTGCAAATTCATAAAATACTTAATATTGATTAAAATTTATTAAGCAATAATATAAACTGCCTTAAATCTCAAAAGAGAAATAATAAAATGGACTTTGTTCGGCAAGAATGAAAAAAAGTACTCAGAAGAATCAAAAGATACATAGGAGAATCATTTAAAATACAAAAATTAGAATCTTAAAAAAACAGAGTGAGTAATTATTTTCAATATTATAAATTTATGGAATTCTTTTAATCGACCTACTAGCGTTGAAGTTTAGTTTAGCAGCATTTACAGCTGGAGACATATCATGCGAACAAAGTTGTTTTAAGATATATGTGGGGGGCTAAGCAAGATAGATAAAATACAGTTAGTGGGCTGAACTATATAAAATTTAACCTGAAAGCCGCACTGTCAATTTAATAATCAAAATCTGTATTGAAGTAATTTAAATAATCTGTATTATGTGTACTTGTTTAGCCTAAATTTACTTAGCTATTGTGATCTTATGTAAAAATATCTCCATGGATTATGGAGGCAAAAAACTTTTTAACGATGTGAATTTCGCTTTGAAGCCAAATAACAGATATGGGCTAATTGGAGCAAATGGATCAGGAAAATCAACATTAATTAGATTAATACAAGGCGAGGAGGAATTAACTTCAGGTGATATAGTTATCAGTAATTTACTGAAGGTTAGTGCTTTGAGCCAGGATCAATTCAAATATGAAAATGATAGAATCGTTGATATTGTTATTCAAGGCAATAAAGTTTTGTGGGATGCGATGAAAGAGCAAACGGCATTAAGTAATAAAACTGATGTTAGTGACGAAGAAGGTTATAGGATTGCGGAATTAGAATCTGTTATATATGAAAATGATGGTTATAGTGCAGAATCAAATGCTGAGATAATTTTACAAGGTCTTGGAATTGAAGAAAAAGATTTTAAGGAACCACTTAAAAAGTTGTCCGGCGGTTATAAAATTAGGGTTTTACTTGCTCAATGTTTATTTTCAGATCCTGATATATTGTTACTAGATGAACCGACAAACCACTTAGATATATTATCAACGCAGTGGCTAGAGGATTTTTTGAAAAAAAAATTTAAAGGAATACTATTATTAATATCTCATGATCATGATTTTTTAAATTCAACATGTAATAATATATTGGATATAGATTATCATACAATTACGCTATATTCAGGAAATTATGATTATTTTGTTAGAGAAAAACAAGATAGAGCAGAGCAAAAAGAGGGAGAAAAAGCTTCAATAGAAAAGAAAATAGCTAAGGACAAAGTTTTTATAGAGAAATTTAGATCCTCTGCTGCACGTTCAAAACAAGCGCTTTCAAGAGAAAAAAGAGTCCAAAAAATAGATGTTCCAGAACTTAATCGCACCACAAGAATAGCTCCTAAATTTTCATTTAAGCAAAAGGAAAAATCAGGACAAGAAGTGTTGAGTGTTTCAGAACTTTCACAATCCTTTAAGGAGAATAAATTATTTCAAGATTTATCTTTCAAGGTGAATAGGGGGGAAAAAATAGCCATTTTGGGTATCAATGGTATAGGAAAATCAACATTACTTAAAACAGCACTTGAGCTTATTTCACCTACAAGTGGAGGTGTTAAATGGGGGCATAATACAAAATCTTCATATTTTTCACAAGATCATCACGATCTAATAAAAGGTAATATTTCGGCAATGAATTGGTTAATGCAAGCTACTAATGAATCAAATATTGGTACTATAAGAGGAGCCCTTGCAAAAATGTTACTTACACAGGATCAAGCTGATAAATTGGTTGATGTGCTAAGTGGAGGAGAGGCAGCAAGATTACTATTTGCAAAAATTATGCTTGAACAAGGTAATGTTTTAGTACTTGATGAACCTACAAATCATCTAGATTTAGAAAGCAGAACTGCTTTAGCCAATTCTTTAAAATCTTTTGAGGGAACAATTATATTTGTGAGCCATGATAGGCACTTTATATCTACAGTTGCGAATAGAATTATTTTTATGAATAAAGAAAGGACTATAGATTTTTTGGGTAAATACAATGAATTTAGAAATAAATATAGTAAATTTTTTCAAATTTAAATAAACATCTTCACCATTATTGCAGTTATAATATTAAATTTCAACGACTGCAAATTATACGAAAATATCATTTGAATCTATGTTATTAAAACAAAATAATTTGCTTGTCCTGTATGTTATTTCAATATACTTTTATGTGATTTTTTAAAGATTATAAATATTTATAACTTATGGAAACACAATCTTTATTGCAGAGGTCACAAAGCTTAAAAAGCGAAGCGCAAGATTTTCTTAACAGATACGATATAGATGCAATATTAGGAAAATATTTTAACGTGTATTACACAGGTAGTTTTTTCTATGATTTGATGTGCTGGAGGGATATTGATATTGTTTTAGAATTGAAAGAGAGTAGTCAAAGCATTAAAGATGCATTTGGAAATGTATTTGCAAAATTAATAACTAAAAATGGAATTGCCGATATTCATTATATGGATGGTAGTAATTTTGAGATTAGGAGAGGATTGCCTAAAGGACATTATTTAGGTTTTGATATACAAGATGATTCTGCTAACGATAAGTGGAAAGTTGATACATGGCTTTTGGATAAGCAATATTTTCAAAAAAGTAGAAAGCTTGATCAAGATATGAGGCTAAAATTGAATCTTCAAAATAGAGAGAAAATTATCAAGCTTAAATTTAGATATATGAATAACTCAAATAGAGTACCATCTCTTGTAAGTTATTATATATATGATGCGGTATTGTTTAAAAATTTTACAAGTGAGGAAGAGATAATTGGATACGTTAATAACAAAATTTCTCAGTAATTATATAATCCATTTTAATATCATGTTTTTCTGTGGGAATATGTTCTACTTCCTGAAAGCTATAACCTACGCCTATTTTAATTGATGGGATAATTTTACTTAACCCCTTGTCATAGTGACCATAACCATGACCTAGCCTGTTACAATCTTTATCAAATCCAACAACAGGTATTAACAATGCATCTGGCATCATTTCCATTCCGGCAGGAGGTTCGTAAATATTTAATTTATTTGCTATGAGTGGAAAATTTTCATTCCACTCATAAAATTTAATAGTATCTCCTGTAATTTTAGGCAATGTTGTTTTTATACCTTGGTTATATAGCCAATTTAATATTGGAAAAATGTTTGGTTCGTTATCAAATGCTGAATAACATGCAACTATACTGGTATTTTTAAAGAATTGGCCATTAAATATGTTGATAAAATTTTCATATATTTTTTGGCTTAATTGCTTAATTTGAAGCGGAGTTAATGCACGCCTTTCATCTAGCAAAATTTTGCGTAGTTTTTTCTTTAAATATGCACTATTATTCATGAGCAAACTTAATATGTAAAATGAGCAAAAATAAAATTTTTTCTTGCCAGGATTGTGGAGCAGTTTTTAAAAAATGGCAAGGCAAATGTACTGAGTGTAATGCTTGGAATACAATAGTTGAAGAAATTACAAACACGGCAATTACAAAGAAGATATTAGGTAAAAATACTCAAGATGTAGTTGATATAAGTAATTTAGATTCAATAGAATCCGATTTTCAAAGGGTTGATACTAGAGTTAATGAAATAAATAGATTGCTTGGAGGTGGAATAGTAAAAGGGTCTGCTATCTTAATAGCAGGAGAACCAGGAATTGGAAAATCTACATTAATATTAGAATTATGCAATAAGCTTGCAAGGCAAGAATTTCTTGCAATTTATATTAGTGGCGAAGAAGCTCTATCACAGATAAAACTAAGAGCTGATAGGTTAAAAGTTGATAATAAGCACATACACGTTGCGAATATTACTTCGCTTGAAAAATTATTGTTATTAATTGCAAAATTAAAACCTTCGATGATTGTTATTGACTCAATACAAACGTTGTATTTTGAAAAATTAGATTCTTCACCTGGTTCGGTAAGCCAAGTT
Organism: uncultured Alphaproteobacteria bacterium; assembly: GCA_903887235.1. Lineage (GTDB taxonomy): Bacteria > Pseudomonadota > Alphaproteobacteria > Rickettsiales > Midichloriaceae > Aquirickettsia. Next base: position 16,584 of record CAISOX010000084.1, read on the forward strand.
AGGGTTTGTGCGCATGAATTAATACAAATTTGCAAAAAACATGGTGTAACACTTATTTTAATTGGTCATATAACGAAAGAAGGGCAGATAGCTGGCCCTAAAATTCTTGAGCATATGGTTGACGTTGTACTTTCTTTTGAAGGAGAAAATACTCAGCAATTTAGAATAATAAGAGCTACAAAAAATAGATATGGTTCCACAAACGAAATTGCACTATTTGAAATGAGTTCAGAAGGGTTGCGGGAGATACAAAATCCATCTGAAATTTTTCTACCCGATGAACAAGATAATTTTGAAAAAGAAGGGGCATGTATTTTTCCAAGTATAGAAGGAACAAGGACAATTTTGCTAGAAGTTCAAGCATTAGTAGTGCCAAGCTTTCTTGCGACTCCAAGAAGGGCTACTGTTGGATGGGATCACAATAGGCTTTCAATGTTAATTGCAGTTCTAAATGCTAAAATGAATATAAATTTGATGAATAAAGAGGTATATTTAAACATAGTTGGAGGCTTAAGAGTAACTGAACCAGCGGTGGATTTAGCAGTGATTGTTGCTTTAATATCAGCAAATCAAAATATTCCGATAACTAAGGATACTATATTTTTTGGAGAGGTAGGTTTGTCAGGAGAAGTGAGGCAAGTTAATAATATGGATAATCGTTTAATTGAAGCGAGTAAGTTGGGCTTTAAAAAGGCTATTATCCCTTTTCAAAGAAAAAAGTTTACTTGCAATATAGATATAATTGAGCTAAAGCACATTAATGAACTAAAAAAAATACTAATACCAAAGCCAAATGCAAGGATTTGATTTCAGTGCTATGAATTATATTGATTATATATCATTTACTATAGTATTTATTTCGATAATATTTGGGATTTATAGAGGTTTTATAACGTCTGCAATTAGTTTGTTTGGATGGATTTTTTCAATCATCCTAACTTATCAATTTTATCCTCAAATTGAACAACATTTACTCAATTATATTAAATCTAAAATTTTTGTTATAATTTTTGGTTCTGGTGGCCTATTAATTCTCCTATTAGTAATCTTTGGAATTCTAAATAGTGTGCTCTATAAGTTGATTGGCGATCTTAAGAGGAGTTTTTTTGATAGGGTTATAGGGGGCTTTTTTGGTTTGGTAAGGGGCTTTTTAATTGTGTCATTTTTGTTTTTGTGTCTTTCAATTAGTTTGAAATTAATATCAGGGAAAAAACATGAGTTATCTGAAAAAGACTACCCTTCAGCAATCACTGGAGCTGTGACCTTTGAATTGATAAAGGCAGGGGCAGATGGATTAGAAGGTGTTTTGCCAGAATCATTTAATAAAAGGTTTGACAAAATATTCCAGCATGTAAGTAAAAAAGATGTTGATGAGATGTTTATCAAAAATTCCATTGATAAATTAACGCAATTTGCTTCTGAGGAGCAGATTAAAAATATTAATTTGAAGAGACAAGATTTAAAATCACTTGAATCTCAGGAAACAATTGAGATAAAAACCTTAGAATTCCTTTTGGAAAATTATAATGAAAAATTACTGAATGGAACCATCAAGGAAAAAGTATTTTCAGATGAAGAGTATGAAAAATTAGAGACAATTATTAGAAATCATTTTAATGAATGATTTCTATATATCGACCTAATTAAAATAAATTAAATTTTTAATGTAAAACCTCGTTTAATTAATGTATAATTCTATAAAATCATCAAAAAAAGTTTTGTTATATGTATAAGAGATTAGCTTTGTTATCTATAGTTTTTTTAGCGTTAGTTGGATGTAATAAAAAGGCTATGTCGGCCTTAGGCATAAAAAGGGGAACTCCAGATGAGTTCACAATTATACCTAATAAACCCTTGACTATTCCACCTATGTTCGATCTTAAGGATCCTAATTCAAATGAAAATCAACGCAATGTTGAGAAGCATGATGAAATAGCTGACAATAATGCTCTAACTCAAGATGATAAAAAATTCATGGAAAAATTTGAAAATAACAAATTGGCCAAAAATAAAAAAGACTAAATTGTCACGGTGTCACTACTGTGCGGTTAAAAGAAAAAGTCTAAATAAAATGATTTTTATTGAATCTTCTTTGTTGTTTTGGGGAAGAGTAGATATTTTCCTATAACAAGAAAATTATTAGCTATATTTAAGGTCTGATTTATCTATGTTTTTTAGATTTGCAAAAAATTGCAAAAGCATAGTAAAAAATATTAACTGACGAATCATTTTTTTAATCAATACGTATTTTCACCTGTATCATTGTAAGGCAAAAACTTTGTGAAATAAATATAAATGTTTACTGTAGACTTTTAAGGTCAATCAATATATAGTGCATTCCACAAATATATTGTACATATTTTACTATATATAGTATATTTATAATATATCATAAAATGTCTTTTGTTACGATTATGCTAAATGAAATCTTCGAAAAAGTTAATAAAACCCAAACACTAAAATATAAAATCAATCTTAATCATTCGAGAAATGAGAAATTAAGTGAATCAGGGAAAGCAATGCTTTTAGATAGATATCTATTAGAAGATGAAACATATCAAGATCTTTTTGCAAGAGTTGCCACTCATTATGCTGATGACCAAAATCATGCACAAAGACTTTATGATTATATGAGTAATTTTTGGTTTATGCCTGCTACTCCAGTACTGAGTAATGGAGGGGCAAAGAGAGGATTGCCAATTTCTTGTTTTCTTAACGAAGTAGAAGATAGTTTGCAAGATATTGTTAGTATTTGGAATGAAAATGTGTGGTTAGCTTCTAGGGGTGGTGGTATAGGTACATATTGGGGCAATGTGCGTTCAATAGGAGAAAGAGTTGCAAATAGTGGTAGGACTTCCGGAATTGTACCATTTTTAAGTGTTCAAGATAGGCTAACTCTTGCTATATCTCAGGGCAGCTTAAGAAGAGGAAGTGCCGCAGTATACCTACCTGTTTCTCATCCAGAGATAGAGGAGTTTATTGAATTAAGAAGGCCAACAGGTGGCGATCCTAATCGTAAAACCTTAAACCTTCACCATGGTGTTGTAATTACTGATAAGTTTATGAATGCAGTAGAGAAGGATTTACCGTGGGAGTTAATAAGCCCTAAAAATAATGCTGTTATATCAATTGTTAAAGCCAGAGATATATGGATTAGATTGTTACTTGCAAGAATTGAAACAGGTGAACCATATTTGTTATTTATTGATAACGTCAATAAGCATGCCCCAGAGATATATAAAAAACATGGAATGGAGATAAAAACTTCCAATTTATGTAGTGAAATTACACTTTTTACAGGAAAGGATTATAAAGGTAATGATAGAACTGCTGTGTGCTGCCTTTCGTCTTTAAATTTAGAAAAATACGATGACTGGTGTAATAATCAGTTATTTATAACAGATGTGATGCGATTTTTGGATAATGTTATTCAAGATTTTATAGATAATGCTCCTGATGGAATGTATAAAGCTAAATATTCTGCTTATAGAGAAAGAAGTGTGGGGCTTGGGGTAATGGGTTTTCATTCATTTTTACAATCTAAAATGATACCGATGGAATCAGCAATGGCCAAATCATGGAATCTAAAAATGTTCAAATACATAAATCAAGAGGTTAATAAAGCATCAAGATTAATTGCAGAAGATAAAGGTGCTTGTCCTGATGCTGAAGAGCTTGGCATAATGGAAAGATTTACTCATAAAACAGCTATTGCGCCAACTGCATCTATTTCAGTGATAGCAGGTTCAACATCTCCGGGAATTGAACCAATAAATTCTAATGCATATACTCAAAAAAGTTTAACTGGCTCTTTTAATATAAGGAATAAATACCTAAAAGCTTTATTAAAAGAAAAGGGGCAAGATTCAGATGAAATTTGGTCATCAATAATGAACCATGAAGGATCTGTGAGTCACTTAGATTTTTTGACTACAGATGAAAAAGATGTATTTAAAACTGCATTTGAAATTAATCAAGAATGGTTGATTGAGCATGCAACCGATAGAACGCCATACATTTGTCAGGCACAATCTATTAATATATTTATTCCAGCTGATATTGATAAAAAGGATTTAAATAGATTGCATTATTTAGCATGGAAAAAAGGTATTAAGAGTTTGTATTATTGCAGATCAAAGTCATTGCAAAGAGCTGATAAAGTTTCAATTTCAGATGGAGTTGAGAAGCATCAATTGGAAATGAAATTATCTCCAGTAATAACAAAAGAAGATAATAAATATGATGAATGTTTAGCTTGCCAATAAGATGAAGTGGCCCCCACCTAAAACATGGAATGAAAGTTAAATAACATTTTTATATAACCCATGAGATAACATTTCAAAATTATTAGAGGAATAATTAATAATAACTCACAAGCACTTCCAAATGGCTTGAATTAACAAAAAATAACACTATCATGATGTATATAAATGACAATTGAATTATTTTCGATGAAGGAAACACGTCCATTATCTCCCCACCTTACCATTTACAAACCACAAATATCCTCAGTTTTGTCAATTATGCATAGAATTACAGGTGTCATCATGTTTTTTGGATTTCTTTTAATTCTCTGGATTACAAATATGTATACCTTTAAAAGTAACACACTAGAAGATTTTGGTGGTATTTTAACTTACGTTATGAGAAATAAATTTTTTCTATCTATTGTTATATTGTTTAGTTATTGTATTTTTTATCACATGTGCACTGGAATTAGATATTTATTTTGGGATGCAGGTAAATTAATGGAAATAAAAATAGTAAATTTAACTGGGTGGTTAGCTATAATTATATCTGCTGCTCTCACTGTATTTTTTTGGTATACAATCATTTTATAATTAATTAAGTTATGAGTTTGAAAAATTTAACTGGCAAAGTAAAAGGACAAGGAAGTTCTAAATTTGGCACATTGCATTTTATAAGGCAGAGATACACAGCAATTATATTGATACCACTTTTTATTTGGTTAATATTTTGTGTAATTAGCCTGATTAAGCACTCGTCTTCTGAAAATGTAATCCTATTTATTTCTCATCCCATGAATTTTGCACTGATTGCAATATTTATTTTATTTTTTTTGTATCATGGTTATTTAGGTATGGATGATATAATGAAGGACTATATACAATGTAAAGCTTTGTATCATTTGTTGGACAAGGTCTTAATTGCTGTTTGTATTTTAACTTATTTTGTCACTATCATTAATTTTATTTTTTATCATTTATTATTTAGATATTTTTCGGGTATGAGCTAAAATGAATACAAAATCGTATGATATAATTGAACATAAATATGATGTTATAGTTGTTGGTGCAGGTGGCGCAGGTTTGAGAGCAACTCTTGGCATGGCTGAAAAAAAATTAAAAACAGCTTGTATAACAAAAGTGTTCCCTACCAGAAGTCACACGGTAGCAGCACAGGGAGGAATTAGTGCATCACTAGGTAATATGGGAAAGGATGATTGGCGGTGGCATATGTACGACACCGTTAAAGGTTCTGACTGGTTGGGTGACCAGGACGCCATTGAATATATGTGCAAAAATGCTGCAGAGTCTATTATTGAACTTGAACATTATGGCGTTCCATTTTCCAGAACGAAAGAAGGTAAAATTTATCAAAGACCATTTGGTGGTATGACCACAGAGTATGGTAAGGGAGAACCTGCCCAAAGAACATGTGCGGCAGCTGATAGAACTGGGCACGCCATATTGCATACCCTATATCAACAATGCCTAAAAGTTGATGCAGAATTTTTTATTGAATATTTTACAATTGATTTGATAAAAAATGATGCTGGCGAATTTATAGGAGTTCTTGCATATTCTCTTGAAGAAGGCACTATTCATAAATTTAGTGCAAATTTAGTTGTTCTGGCTACAGGTGGTTACGGTAGAGCATATTTTTCTGCAACATCGGCACATACATGTACGGGAGATGGTGGAGGTATGGCTTTAAGGGCTGATATAGCTTTGCAAGATATGGAATTTGTACAATTCCATCCAACAGGTGTATATGGTTCTGGCTGTTTAATAACAGAAGGAGTTAGGGGAGAGGGTGGTTATTTAATTAATAAAGATGGAGAAAGATTTATGGAGCGTTATGCTCCTTCAGTAAAGGATTTAGCCTCAAGAGACGTTGTTAGTAGAGCTATGACGGTAGAAATACGTGAAGGCAGAGGGTGTGGCGAAGATGGTGAGTATATACATTTAGTTTTGTCACATTTAGATGCTGATATAATTCATAAAAGGCTACCTGGTATTTCAGAAACAGCAAAAGTTTTTGCGGGAGTGGATGTGACCAAAGAACCTATTCCAGTAATTCCAACTGTACATTATAATATGGGTGGAATCCCAACTAATTTTCATGGAGAAGTTCTGAGCAAAAGTGGTAAAAGTATGAAAGTTGTTCCTGGTCTCATGTCTATTGGAGAAGCTTCTTGTGTATCAGTGCATGGTGCAAATAGGCTTGGTTCAAATTCATTGCTTGATTTAGTCGTGTTTGGCAGGGCAGCTTCGATTAGGGCTTCAGAGTTAATAAAACCTGATGATAAAAAACCTGATATTCCAAATAAATATATTGAGAAAATTTTAGATAGATTTGATAAAATAAGACACTCAAATGGTAATCTTCCTACATCGAAAATTAGATTAAATATGCAAAAAACAATGCAAAAGCATGCAGCTGTATTCCGTACGGAAGATTCATTAAAAGAGGGTGTGAACTATATGCATGATATATATAATTCGTTTGAGGATATTGGAATTTCTGATAGAAGTATGATCTGGAATAGTGATTTAGTTGAAGCTTTAGAATTGGATAACCTTAGATCTCAAGCGCTTGTAACTATATCAGCAGCATATAACAGGCAAGAATCAAGAGGTGCGCATGCCAGAGAAGATTATAAAGAGAGAGATGATAAAAAATGGATGAAGCATACCTTGATTGAATTGAATGAGAAAACAGGTAAAGTCAAAATTGATTATAGGGAAGTGTCTAAAAAAACACTAACTGACGAGGTTGAATTTTTCCCTCCAGCAAAAAGGGTGTATTAATCTGCAACTGATCAAAGTTAAAGTATTTGAAAATCCAAAAATTTATAGTATACATCCATAATGTATAGCTTTGAAGTTAATCCAGGTGCATATGAAGTAGTTAGAGGGTTGACAGAAAAAATTCAAGAACTTTCTAAAAAGTATAGTGGAGTATTACAAGGTGGTGATATTACTAAATCAAATATTACAAACGATATAAAATCATTAGAAGAAGAATATGAAAAAATTGCAGGTTCCAACCAAGTGTGGATAGGAAGTAGAATCTATAAGAGAGCAAGGCTTACTATAAGAAGATAATACCAATTCCCTTAAATAACCCCGAGCTAGAGATAAGAAATAGGATATACAAGAGAGTAAAAGCCTACTATAAAATAATTAATGATAACTATATGGTAAAGAAAATGCTCTCAGAAATAGAGTATATATGAGTACCACACTTTTCGTTAGCAAAGCTGGGTGCACTTTTCAGTGACATTGACAATTGGTAGCGCTCCAGCTGAAATTTTATTATCAAACGATAAAAGTATTTTGAAAATGGAAGTGAAAATGTTATAATCAGCCAATTATAATTGAAGCAGAGTGTCAAGGATAATTATTGTTTAATTAGCGATATTAGAAAAACTGATAAATATGCAAAAAGTAAAATTCACTAAATCCCCAATTACAGCTGATATCGATTTTCTAACTGACAAACTCAATCAAGAAACACCAGAATTCGGAGAAGCTTATTCTTTTGCGTTTTTTATAAGGGATAAAGCAAGCCAAATTATTGCAGGTTGTAATGGAAGTGTCATTTTCGGATGTATCTACACTGACATGCTGTCAATAAGAAAGTAAAAGTGCACCACCATAGGCACGCAAAAGTGCACCACTAAAAAGTCAATAAAATAAGAAAATCAGCTCACAAAAATTACAAATATTAGCAACTAAAAACTTTTTATTAGTATGGGTTGTTGAGA
>CAISOX010000085.1 GCA_903887235.1 uncultured Alphaproteobacteria bacterium
TAATAGACCACATCAATCGTTAAATTATAGTACTCCAGCTGAGACTCTATATAAAGCTTATAGTAGTAATAATAGTAATAGTTTTTATTTAAATTTTCAGGATTTAAATATTGTTCAGGAGGTTAAAATGTAATATAATCAAGATCGGTAATTAATAAAAAATGTCTCTCTTTTTGAGTCATTTTTGGTCTGACTCATTGGGGTCACTTCAACCTTTAATATCTTTTAAATTTGGATATTTTTTTAATTCAACGCTAGGGTCTTTTTTTATTGTTTTTGGGATGTCCTGTTTACCCGTAAAATGATTTACAATTTCTATAATACTTTTTGCAGTAATAACATCTTCATTACCAGACCAAGCTACTTCTTGGCTATTATCATAAGGACATACCAATCCTTTGTTTTTTGAATTTGTCCAAATTGCAGAAGGTAGAATACCAGTTACTTTATTTATTGAACTATTTAGTGATAGTTCTCCAAGTATAACATAATTCTCTATTTCTTCTTGCGATATGATTTGCATTTCCACAAGAAGTGCAACAGCAATTGGTAGATCGTAGTGGCTGCCTTCTTTATTTAAATCTGCAGGCGCTAAATTAACTGTAATGCGTTTAGCAGGTAATGATAGCCCCATACTTATAAATGCCGACCTAATCCTCTCTTTTGATTCTGCAACTGCCTTGTTGGCAAGTCCCACAATGAAAAAAGCCGGTAGACCATCTCCGATATGCGCCTGCACTTCAACTTCTTCTACTTTTAATCCCAAAAAAGAGACGGTATAAACTCTTGATACCATTATTTTCAAACCTAACCTATTACAGTAAATGAAAATAATATCAATTTGGCAAACCTTCAAGTTAATTTATGGTTGTAGTAATTAAAATTAACAAAATCACATAATAAAAGCTTATGTGCCTACCACTAATACCAATTGCTTAATTAATATCAATATTTTGTTTTAAACCTATTCCGCTTAAAATTTTATAAGTTTCATGTACAGGTAGCCCTATAACATTGCTGGGGTGACCACTTATCCAACTGATATAAGCACCTGCCATGCCTTGCAACGCATATCCTCCAGATTTGTCTTTCCACTCGTTTGATTTGACTAAATTATCAATTTCTTGATTTGTAAGTAACTTAAATTTTAATTTTGTTTGTACCACTTTTTTTATGCATTTTTCACCTTTTATGATGCATATACCAGTATATACAACATGCCTCCTGCCAGATAGCAATTTTAGATATTTGAGAGCTTCTATTTCATCTTTTGGCTTAGGAATTATCAACCTACCTCTTGCTACAATTGTGTCAGCTCCAAGTATGATGCTATCAGGAAATTGCTCATGTATTTTTACTGCTTTTTCTAAAGCTAATCTCTCAGCCAATTTTGCAGGCAATTCTCTAATTTTCGGAGTCTCATCGATATTAGCAGGTACTATTTTATCTGGTTCATACCCAATACTTTTAAGCAAATCTATTCTTCTAGGTGAAGATGATGCAAGTACAAATTTATACATATAATATAGTTAATGCCTATGACTAACTCTGCCTTTTGTTAAATCATATGGTGTCATTTCCACCGTCACTTCATCTCCCGCCAATACTCTGATTCTATTTTTTCTCATTTTCCCTGAGGTATATGCAATTATTTGATGACCGTTCTCAAGTTCTACTCTAAAAGTTGCATTAGGCAACAACTCTATAACCTTCCCTCTCATTTCGATGATGTCATCTTTTGCCATAATTAGAAAACAACTATAAATTATTTATATGATTAGACTATACTTTATAGACTTTATTACGAATATTTCAACTACATATTGACATTTATTTTAACATTTAATAGCATCTAGCCTAGAATTTAATATTTTGAAGATACAATGTTACCAGTCACAGATAAAGATTTTCATCAAGAAATTGAAAAATACAGAGGCATATCAATAGTTGATTTTTGGGCAGAATGGTGCGCTCCTTGCAAAGTTTTTTTACCAATAGTGCGAGATGTTTCTGAGACAATTGAAGCTAGAGTGAAGGTAATGTCAATGAATATTGACGAGTCTCCTGAAATACCAGCTAAATTAGGTATAAGAAGTATACCTACTTTGATGATGTTTAGGGACGGAAAACTTATTGAAACTAAGATTGGCACAATGCAAAAGACTGCGCTTATTGAGTGGATTGAAAAAAACGTGGAAGAATATGAGGCATCTATAATATGAGGCATCTTAAATAGAGAAGGTGCTGTTTTAAAAAATTTAAATGACTTCTGGAACAGGCAAAGTTTATGCTCAATCTGTTAGCGGTAAGTATAGGTCAATTAAGAATAGCGTAAATTACGCTTTATTGTTTGTATATTTTTTTGGCTCCTGGATCAGGTGGAACAGAGAACAAGAATTGCCTAGTCAAGCTGTTATGATCGATCTACCTGCAAGAAAAGCCTACTTCTTTGGTTTACAAATCTGGTCTGATGAAATTTATTATATAACTATAATTTTGATTTTATCTGCCTTGGCATTATTTATCCTCACAACACTTTATGGAAGACTTTGGTGTGGCTACACCTGCCCTCAAACAGTATTTACTGATTTTTTTATAAAAATTGAAACTTTTTTTCAGGGAGATAGAAATAATCGTATTAGGTTAGATGAATCTTGCCTTTCCAAAGAAAAATTTATAAAAAAGTCTTTAACTTATCTAACTTGGCTATTACTTGCATTCATTTTCGCTTTTAGCTGGGTAGCGTATTTTCAAGATGTTTTTGATTTAGCCATAAATGTTGTTAATTTTGATTTAACTTTTTCTACTAAAATCTGGTTAATATCACTCACATTTACAACTTTTATCTTTGCTGGATTTTTAAGAGAAAAGGTTTGCATATATATGTGCCCATATGGAAGATTTCAATCTGCAATGATTGAAAATAACACAAATTTAGTGACATACAACCATTACAGAGGTGAACCCAGAGGAAAACAATTGGAACAAAAAACTGGAGATTGCATTGATTGTTTTAGGTGTGTTTTAGTATGTCCTACAGGAATAGATATAAGGGATGGACTGCAAATGGAATGTATAGGGTGTGGGCTATGTGTTGATGCTTGTAATGAAGTGATGGAGAAGATAGGCAAAGAAAAAAATCTTATCTTATATACTAGTTTTAACGCTTTAAAAAATGGACTAACTGATGAAAAATTAATAAAAAAAATATTTAAAGTTAAAAATCTTCTTTATGGAGCTATCTTTGTTATTTTCACAACTTTTGCAATAAATAATTTGATGAATAAATCAGATATAAATCTCGTATTGATAAAAGAAAGGGCTCCACTTTTTACTGTAACACCGAATGGACAAATACGTAATACATATACATTAAAAATCCAGAATAAATCCGCAAGACCTAGGAAATTCATGATTTATGCAGAAAATCTAGAACCATATGAAATCAAAATACAAAATAATGATGAATGTTTTGAAAAAAAATGCTTTATAAATTTAGATCCAGAGATGGAAGACGAATTCAAAATCTTTATTTGGTCAAACAACAATTTGCTACATGAAAAGATTTTTAATTTAATTTTAAGGGATATTGAAAGCGATAAAATATATACGGAAAAAAATATGTTTATTTTTAATTAATGTTTTATATACACCATGTTGGACAAAATTCTCTCAAATAAAAAAATTATCATTTTATTTCTTAGCCTGATTCCTTTAGCAATTGTATACATATCAGAATATTTTTTTGAAATTCTACCCTGTAAATTATGCATCTATCAGAGAATTCCATATATTATAATAGGAATCATCACTGTAGCCAACATAATGAAATTATTCAAAAATGCACTTAATAAAGTTATCAACCTTACAATTGAAATTTTATTGATAATTAATTTTTCAATTGCGATTTTTCATTACGGAATAGAAAAGAGATTTCTTAGATTTCAAAGTAATTGTGTAAACAATCTCAAAGATGCCCAAAATTTTGAGGATTATAAAAAAATGTTAGCAAATCAAGATTATATTCTTTGCGATCAAGCGAGTTATGAATTTTTTGGTATGCCAATTAGTATATGGAATGCAATATATGCTTTCATTTTCTTTTTATTAGTAATAAAATTTAACAAAAATGGTGATTTGAAATGAGCAAAAAGAATAACAAAAATTTTATAGAGCAGGCCATTAGAGTCAACCATGCTGGCGAATTTGGCGCAAAAAGAATATATGAAGGGCAAATAAAATATTTAAAAAATGCTGAAGATTTAGAAACTGTAAAACATATGTATAATCAGGAACTTGAGCATTTGGATTTTTTTGATAAGGAGCTAATCAACAGAGATATTAGACCTACACTTTTGATGCCTTTATGGAATAAACTTGGCTTTCTACTTGGTGCTGTTACTGCAAAAATGGGTACTAAATCTGCAATGGCATGTACGGTGGCAGTTGAGGAGGTTATTGAAGAACATTATCAGCAACAGATTGAAAAATTGAAAAAAAATCCAAAAGAAAAGGCATTACTTAATAAAATTAAAAAATTCCAACAGGAGGAGGCAGAGCACAAAGAAATAGGAATAAGGCATGACGCTCTAGAGTCCCCAGGATATGTTATATTAAGCACTTGCATAAAAAGAGCTAGCAAATGCGCTATCTGGTTGAGTAAAAGATTTTAAGGCCCCATCAAATTAAACGTACCTCGTGTTAATGCCTTAAAATACACTAAACTTGTTTTTTTTATTTAAGTGTGTTTGCACTACATAATGTTAGTTTTCAATTCTTTTTAATTTAATATTGGTATTCTTAAGCTTTTCCAGAAGATTGCCGTACCCCCTTTCTATTTGCTCAGCAACGTCAAGCCTAGTTTCACCTTCGGCTAAAACTGCAGCTATTAAATATGCTAGCCCTGCTCTTAAATCTGGGGTAACTAATGGCGAAGAAATGGATTTTAGCTTTGTTGGACCATGAATTAATGCACTATGAAGATGATCTTGCCCTCTATATCTACATTTTACAGAACCCAAACATGAGCTTACAGTTTCAGTTTTTGCACCAAGTTTATTTAATATATCTAGATAACCAAATCTTTTTTCATGGACTGTTTCATGGATAACAGATATGCCATTAGCTTGCGTAAGAATTGTTGCAAATGGTTGTTGCCAATCAGTAGAAAAGCCAGGATAAACATCAGTTTCTATTTCAGTAGATTTTAAATTTTCCTTCCTAAAAAACACTATACTATCATCTTTTAAAAATTTAAATCCACCTCCAATTTTATTAAAGTGTGGTAAAAAATTACCCAGCAAATCTGGTCTGATGCCAGAGACTTCAATCTCGCCATTTGATGCACAAGCAAGTGATGCCCATGAAGCAGCTTCTATTCTATCACCTGCAAGAAAAAAGTTTGTGCCACTTAATTTCTCAACTCCTTGGACAATTAGCTCTCTATTGCCTGAAAGAAATATTATAGCACCCATAGAACGTAACATTGTAATTAATTCTATGATTTCAGGCTCTAATGCAATATTGTTTATAATACTAGTTCCTTCCGCAAGTACACTTAAAAATAAGCATGTTTCTGTTGCCCCTACAGATGGATATGGTAATTCTATATGCGCAGCTTGAAGCCGCCCCTTAGATTCTGCAATGTACTTATTGCCCTTTTTATTCACCTCAGCGCCAAATTTTCTTATTGCTTCAACATGATAATCAACGTTCCTTTGACCAATATGATCTCCCCCAACAGTGGGTACGATAGCTTTTCCAAGCCTATGAAGTAAAATACTTAGAAGTAAAATAGGAACCCTGTTAGTTTTTGTATCTGGTAAGGATGCTTCATATTCCGTTATTTTAGTTGCATCAATGTACATTGTGTTAATATCTTGCTTCCAATCAACTTTTACACCAGCAGACATTAATAATTCTTTTGTAATCTCTACATCACCAATATTTGGCATCCCTCTGAGTACCGTTTGATCTGAAGATAGTAAAGCCGCAACCATAGCTTTAGTTGCTAGATTTTTCGCCCCCATGCAAGAAATTCTTCCATGAATTGGGATTCCACCCTGAATAATATATGAAATACTTTGCATTATACTCTTAATTAGTTAAAAATTATCAACTCCGATTGAACGGAGTATATTTGATAAATGTGTTAATATAAAGTTAAAATTGTCTTCGGAATATCCTTCAAACCTTATTGTTAATGAGTCTTCAGTATTGGAGCTTCTAATTAGCCACCACCCTTTCTCACACTCAACCCTTATTCCATCAATATTATTATATTGAATCTTTTTACTATTTAATAAATTTTTTATCTTATGAATAATGAAAATTTTTTGATTACCTTTGCATGGAATTTTGATTTCAGGAGACACAAAGATTTTAGGCAAAGAATCAAAATAATCTCTATTTTTTTGATCTAATAGTAGATAAACAAGCTTACATGAGGCAAACAACGCATCATCAAATCCAAAATAATTTTCCTTAAAAAACATATGCCCACTCACTTCACCTGCCAACAAAGCATTACTATTTATTATTTTATCCTTTATATTAGCATGACCAGTTTTATATAATTCAACTTCACCTCCATCTTTGTGAATTTTGTCCATTATAGTTTTGCTACTTTTAATATCTGCAATAATTTTTGGCCTTATATGCCTTTTTAATAAATCTTTCGAGAAAAAGGCTAACAACTCATCTCCTAAAATTACTCTACAATCTTTACCTATAAAAACTAATCTGTCAGCATCACCATCCAATGCTATCCCAAAATCACATCTATATTTTTGAATTGTAATTTTTAATTTAATAAGATTTTCTTCATTTGTAGGGTCCACATAACGGTATTTCACATCATCATTAACAAAAATATGCATTCCTGGTAATTTTTTGACCATCATTTTTAAAATTTCGGCTAAAGATGAATTACAAATATCCCATGCAATTTTTAATCTACTATTTGTAAATAGGCATGCAATACTGCACCAGTAAGTGCTTATAAAAAAAGAAAATAGGCACGGAAAAGTGCACCACTATATTAGTTGTAAATAACTAAATATAGGTGCCAAATTGTATAGGGTGCAAATGTACGAAGAAA
>CAISOX010000086.1 GCA_903887235.1 uncultured Alphaproteobacteria bacterium
AGAAGATAATTCTCAAGAAGAGGATATTAATTCTAACGAGATACCATTTTAATAAATTTAAAAGATTTAAAAATGACAAATAAAGAAGAGTTACTACAAATCATAACAAAATTAGAAAAAAATAATATAAACCTAATTAAAAGGAGAGCAAAATGAACAAAACAGAATTTATTAAGCTACTTGCACAAAAAATGGATACATCTGCAGTCAATGCTGATAAGAGTTTAAAGATAGTATTTGAGACAATTGGCGATGCAATTGCTAAAGAAGATAGCCTTGCGTTTGTAGGATTTGGAACATTTAAAACTGCAATTAGTAAAGCAAGAAAGGTAAAAACGCCAAAAGGAGATATTGTAGATGTTTCTGAAAAAAGAATAGTTAGATTTTCACCGGGAGCTGATCTAAAAGCAAAAGCTGCGAGTAAAAAATAATCAAGCACTTTGATTGTTGAAGTATGGAACTTGGGATAAGGCTGTCACATATAGAAGAGTCGAAAGAATCACTACAAAAACGTTACAACAGTTTAAGGTCTGAACTTAAAAAGGAAGGGAATATTGCAGATTGTAAAAAGAAAAAAACTATAAGCTATGTGGAAGAAATGATTGAGCAGGCTGATAAACATTACAATGAAGTTAAATACATAGTGGAGGAATTATCAAAAACAGATAGAGTTGCCAAGCAAATATTTCGCACCATGACATCTATTAAAAATTATAAAGAAAAAATATATGATTTATGTGGTTATGGCAATAGATAATAAAAAGAATGAATCTGAGGAGCATAACATAAACTTTACTGAAGGGTCCTCTGAGGAGAAACCAAAGTTTGTACCTAAAAAATATCCTAGATTATGGGGTGCGCTAGGATAAGTTGCATCAATCTTGTAGGTGAAAGTCCTGCTGCGGAAGGTGAAGCCAGCACCACTGCATAGCGAGTCTTGCATGTCCGGCGGTAACAAAGGAAATGAAGCGTAGACAGCGAAACAATCGAGCCGAAACAATAGTGAACGTTACAGCTTCGAAATGAGGATTATTGTGGTTAGCTGATATGTTCCCAGGCATAGCAAGCAACAGATACTACGAGGTAAACCTGGTAAATCCAAATAGTATCAACCACCGGAGTCTCAGGCGTCGGCGAGTTTGTAGAGATTGATGACGGAACCTAGGAGATCCATTGGTTTCTTCGAAAGAAGTACTAGAGAAACAAGCAATAAAATGCAAGTTATCTAAGATGAACCAATGGAAGTCGGAGTTAGTCATAGTAGTGATGAAGTAAGGTAATGCTTATGGAGCGAAGGGCTAGCAGATAAGTCTAACGAAAAGGAGAAACAGACTGTACACAGCAAAGACAGAACATCATGGTTAACGACACTGGATCGTATAGGTGAGGTATCAGTGAAAAATAAAAGCACAATATTTAATAATCTTGGGCATTTAATTAGAGCTGATATGCTAAAAGAACAATATCGACTGCTAAATGGGAAGAAAGCTGTTGGTATAGATAATGTGACAAAAGAAGTCTATGGCGCAAATTTAGATGATAACATTAATAACTTAGTGAAGAATATACGTCATGGGACTTACAAACCTAAGCCTGGAAGAGTAGCTGAAATACCAAAAGAAGATGGTAGCAAAAGACCTCTCGTAATATCTTGTATAGAAGACAAAATAGTGCAACTTGCAGTTAGTGTTATACTAAACAAGATATATGAGCCATTATTTCTACCTTGCTCTTATGGTTACCGACCAGGAAAGAATTGTCACGATGCTTTAAGAGCATTAAACCAAGCTGTTTATAACTATCCTTCTGGAGCAATAATAGAAATCGACATTCGTAAATATTTTAATAAAATACCGCATAAGGAATTAATGAAGATATTACGAAAGAAAATATCTGATCGTCGCTTTTTAAGATTAATAGAAATATTGATTATTGCACCAATTAAAGAGGGAAACAAAAATAAGATAAACAGCGAAGGATGCCCTCAAGGTGGATTATGCGAAGCTTTGCATAAGCCACCTTATGCAAAGTAAAGTGTTATGCAAAGTAACCTCCTAAAAGTAGCTAAATATAAGGCTTTTAAGTTAATTTACTTTGCATAATATCCAACCTATTTTAATTCAGATAACCAAGA
>CAISOX010000087.1 GCA_903887235.1 uncultured Alphaproteobacteria bacterium
TAATCACTTTATCAAATGGATTGCAGTAATAGGAGATAAATTAGGCATCATAGAAAAGGTGGGTCTTGAAAATAAGATGCATGAACTAGATGAGAAGATTTTAAAAGATAATAAAGAAAAGTAAAATATCGTAACACCACTCACTATTATCTTATTATGCTAAAAGTTATTAGCTATTTGTTATAATTGTTTGTTTTTTAATAAATAAATAACTGTACTAACTTAATAATATTATTGACTGAAGTGCAGTTACTTTGGTATAATCACAAAAAAGTTATAAAAATAGGTTTCACTATGGCTGTAAAAAAAGGTTCAAAAAATAACATCAGCAACAGAGGTAAAGGAGCTGAATTAAAACAATTAGACGGTAAAGTTGTTCGACCAATATTATACAAAGGCGAAAGATTAGGGCATGGAAATTATATGGCTGCAAAGTTTGAAGATGGCAAATTGGTTAAAGATGATGCCGGCAGACCTGTTCCTTATAAAATGATATAAAAAGCCTGCAGCAACTTTTTTTATCTAGCATTTTAAATATTTATCGTTATATTTCCATAATGAGTTGCATGGTTTGTTAGGTATAAAATTTTTAGTGATAGAGTTCACATATTCGGATTGATACCAGTATGTTTATCGTTAGGGATATTGGTCTATTTTAACACCGATTTTCAATTAGGCTTCAAATTAATATTATTCTTAACGGTATCATGTTCGATACCATTAATATGCACAATCTTCTTTTTATCAAATTTTAAATATATACAACTAATATTTTTAGTTGTTACATTCATTTTACTTGGTTATGGAGCGACTGTATTTAGAGTACAAAATATAACAACTTCAAATCTAGATCATGCAATTCAAAGTAGGATAGTAGCTGAAGTTGAAGAAATTGAAATACGAGGAAATGAAAAGAAACTATTATTAAACCACGTTAAGTTTTTAGATATTACAGATAATTACAATATAAAAAAAATAAAAATAGTAGTTAGAACCAAACTTGATGCCATCAAGAATAAAGATAAAATTATTGCCAATGTAAATTTAATGCCCCCACCAACTCCAGTTCTTCCAGGAAGTTTTGACTATGCAAGATATGCTTTTTTCAATGATATTAGTGCAATAGGCTATGCCATGGGCAACATAAAAATCATCCAAAGATCAGATATCAGTAAATTTACAACAATCGGGAAATTAAAAGAAGTGATCTCAAAATGCTTTTACGAAAACATGGAAGTAAGAAATGCATCTATTGCAGCTGCATTATTTCTTGGCAACACAAAAAAAATAGATACAAATACATATGATAATATACGAATTTCTGGAATTGCTCATTTACTTGCTATTTCTGGAATGCACGTTGTACTTGTTGCTAGTATAATCTTTTTTGCAAGTAATATAATTTTTTCCAAAATTTACAATCCTATAATTAAAATTAACAACAAAAAGATATCTGCAATAATTACAATCTTTTTTTCTTACCTTTATTTACTTATTGCAAACGCCCCTATTTCTGCTCAAAGAGCATTCACAATGACTACCTTGTTTTTTATTGGCATTGTAATGGACAGAGAAACAAATTCAATAAGAACTGTAGTATTCGCAGCAATTGTAATATTGTTAATCAGTCCTGAAGCTCTTTTTAGTGCAAGCTTACAAATGTCTTTTTCTGCCTGTTTATCACTAATTTACGGATTTAAATTCTTAAAGAAATTATCTTTATTTTACTTTAATTCCACCACCCCCAAAATAGTAAAAATTTTTGGTTATTTTTTTTCAATCATGCTAGCAAGCATATTTGCAACATTGGCAACAAGCATCTTCATAATGTATCACTTTAAAAATTTTTCCACCTATAGCTTATTAACAAATCTATTTGCCATACCCATAGCCGAATTTATTATAATGCCTTTTGGTATACTTGCTATAGCATTAATTCCTTTAAAATTAGAATTTTTAGCATTTTACCCTATGGAAATTGGCATTAAAATACTGCTATATATTTCAGATAAAATTGCCTCACTTCCCGGAGCTGTTCTAAATATATACAAAGTTGATAGCATAAGTTTATTTTTATTTGTTGTTGGTTGCTTATGCTTAATGATTTTTAAAGCAAAACTTAAGTATATAGGCATTCTATTTATTACCTTTGCATTTGTTGCTACCATTAATTTTGAATTACCAGACATTGCAATAAATCAAACTGGTAAATTGATAGCCGTTAAAGATTTGAGTGATAATAGACTTCAATTGATTAAAGGATCTAGAGAAAGGTACTCAAAAAAAATATGGCAAAAAGAGCTTAACATTAAGCCCAGCAATAAACATTATCTTGATAGAGTTTGTGATAAAGCACATTGCTATATACCCGAACATAATTTATTCATCCTAACAAGTAACGAATACTATAAAGATGCTCTTAATATTTGCAATAATACAAATGATATAAAAATATTTCTTAATCTAACAGATATTAATTTATCATGTAAAAATGCTAAATTGACCATAAACAAGGTGGATTTGGGAATAAACGGTTCATATTTAATATTTAATAAAGATAAAAATTTTAAGGTCATAACAGATAAGGATAATCTAATCAAAAAGCCTTGGACAAAAGTTTTTTAATCAATCATTCTTCTTATCTTTACATAAAAGCTTTTTTTGTGTATACACAACTGTATTGATGTAATTATTTTAACTATTTATGGCAGTAAAAATTAGGTTAGCACGAGCTGGAGCAAAAAAGAGACCTTACTATAAGTTAGTAGTGGCTAATGCTGACGCACCAAGAGATGGTAAATTTTTAGAGAAGGTTGGTACTTATAATCCAATGCTCCCTAAAGATGACGAAAACAGGGTAGTCCTAGTTCAGGATAGAATTAAATATTGGATGTCGGTTGGAGCACAGCCTACTGAAAGAGTTGAGAAATTTCTTGAAAAAGCAAAACTGATCAAAGCCAGCGTTAAAAGAATTATAAAAAAATCTGTAACTAAAACAGAAACTGCTGATACTAAATCTGTAAAAACCACTGAAACCAAGGAAAATAAAGAAGTAGCAAGTACTGAGAATAAGTAGTACTTATCAGCGCATATATATCTCTTTTTTACATAAATCATCGTTAATGTGATGTGGCAAGTTAACATATTAACATTATTTCCTGAAATATATCCGGGTCCACTAAAATTTTCCACTTCTGGCAAGGCTATGGATGCAAAGTTTTGGGAGTTGAACACAAAAAATATTAGAGATTTTGCAACAAGCAAACATAAGACAGTAGATAGCACCCCATTTGGAGGGGGTGGTGGTATGCTTTTAAGAGCAGATGTGCTTGGTGTGGCTATTGAAAAATTTTTTATACCAAACGGCCTCCCAATAATATATCTGTCACCAAAAGGAAATCTACTGAACCAAAATATGGCAAAATCAATAGTAAAATCTGATAAAGGTATAAATATTTTATGTGGTCGCTTTGAGGGTATTGACGAAAGAGTTATAAAGGAGTATAAGATACAAGAGGTTAGCGTAGGTGACTACGTTTTATCTTCTGGAGATATAGCCTCCTTTGCTTTTATTGATTGTTGCTTAAGATACGTACCAGGATATGTTAGTAATGAGGATTCTCTGCAAGATGAAAGCTTCGGAGAAGGTCGTTATGAATACCTTTTAGAATATCCGCATTACACAAAACCTTTAGTGTGGAAGTCTAATAAAGTGCCTGAAATTTTGGTTTCGGGAAATCATAAAAAAATTTTTGAATGGAGACTGAATCAGGCCAAAGAAATTACAAAAAATAGGAGACCTGATTTATGGACAAAATATTTAAATGGAGTTGAAAAATGAACTTAGCTGAAAAGTACATAGAAAAGCAAATATCTTCGCTTATGAAAATTAAGGATATACCAGATTTTAGACCTGGAGATGTAGTAAAAGTTCATAACAAAATCGTTGATGAAAGTAACGAAAGAATCCAGATATTCGAAGGAGTATGTATTGCTAGAACAAATAGCAAATTAGGTTCTACATTCAAGGTTAAAAAAATTAGCTGTGGCATGTGTTTCGAAAAAACATTCCCTCTTTACTCTCCTTTAGTAACTAAAATTGAG
The DNA here is from genome assembly GCA_903887235.1 of uncultured Alphaproteobacteria bacterium. GTDB lineage: Bacteria > Pseudomonadota > Alphaproteobacteria > Rickettsiales > Midichloriaceae > Aquirickettsia. The sequence goes on from CAISOX010000087.1 coordinate 4,105, forward strand.
CTGTTGAGAAGAGGTAAGGTTAGAAGAGCGAAATTGTATTATATGAGAGAATTAGTGGGTAAAGTAGCTAGAATTAAAGAAAAAAGAGACTTATCACACATAAAATCTGCAAAAAAAACAGCCTGAGTAATTTTGACTAGATTTAAGTATTAAGTATCGGATCAGTCATTTTCTTTATGTGAATTAATTTATTTTTGTTACTAAATTATACTTAAATTTTCAGCATAAAATTTTAAATTGCTTGAAGGCAAACGTGCAATCATTAATAGGTACGATTCCTTTTTTATAAGCGCCCTTAAGCGCGAAAATAAACAATCTTCTGAATTGATTCATAACTTAAAAAAACGTCCTCATTTTTAATAATTTTCATAACTTAACGATTTCTAGCTTAATTTAGCTATGAAATTCATCCTTTATTTCGAAAACTGTCTAATCAATTAAGACCACCTACCTACCTTAATCCACTCTGGACGGCTTTCATCACTTGTTTTGAAGTGTGTTATCATTCGATTGGTAAGCTCATTGCTTTAGCAACTAGAGCAGAATCTACGTATGCTCTAACTTCTATAATTACACCTTTTTCAAATTTAGTAATCCAGCAATAAGTATTATTGAAGTCTCCACCATCCTTGATATGTGCTAGTGCGTGCATTTCAACAATAGCAAATGGCCCACTTATTAATATGTTATCAACTTTTAAAACAACACCTTCTTCTAACACTTTTGCAAGCTTTTCAAAAGTAGCTGCAAGAAACTCGGATTTACTAGTATACACACCAGCTAATGGATGTGTGCCCATCACTTTCCACTTCACATCTTCTGCAACGTTTTTAAAAAACTCTTTATTTTGGCCTTTATCTAAAAAACTAAATATACCGTACACATACTCTTTTGTTAAATTCATAGTAAACCCTCTATCATTTAAAATTGTGTTCCGTACTATTTATGCTAACTTAGTTTTGCATGATGTCAATTTTCATGTAAACTGGACTACTATTTTCACCAAAAATGGATCACCCACATTTGGAATGAAGCATCTTAAGTCTCATACTTTTTTAAAGATCTTCTTTAAACTCTGTGATAGGTAGATAAGTCTCAGCATTTAATAATTCTACCTCATGAGCAAAAGCATATTTATCATTATAATCAAAGCAAAGAGGTTCGAATGCTTTAATATCCCTTATAGTTATAAAAAATACCTTTTGGAGTGTTTTTGAAACATCCCATCCAATCGTCGCTAGATTAGCAGTCATAACTTGCTTATCAGTATGATCACTAGGGCAATGATGAAAAAATCTAGCCACATTACCATAATCTTTTGCATCTATTTTTGTGCCATCATAGGGCAAATATACATAAGAACTGTCAATGATCTTAGTATTATAATCTTTCCTTTCCCCTATATACTCTGCTATAATCATCCCTTTTTTTAGAGCAGAATAGGTTGATTGTAAATAGGCATGCAATACTGCACCAGTAAGTGCTTATAAAAAAAGAAAATAGGCACGGAAAAGTGCACCACTATATTAGTTGTAAATAACTAAATATAGGTGCCAAATTGTATAGGGTGCAAATGTACGAAGAAATAA
>CAISOX010000088.1 GCA_903887235.1 uncultured Alphaproteobacteria bacterium
AGAAACTGGAGAGTGGTTGTGGGCAAGAGTAGCGACAGGATATTATGATTTAGACCCAGAAAGAGGTAAAGTATCCAATTTTGAATATGATGGAGGGAGGTAGTTTAATTAAAGTGCAAATAAATCTGGTATAGTGCTAAATTGGGTTGTATAGAATAAATACTAATAGTTGATATTAATAAAATATGAAATTGAAATCAAAAAACAAATGGCGAAATATACTCGCAATAAGTATAGTTGTTACCTTGGTTCTATTTGGCGCAATATATAGCATAAGATTGATCTCGCCACATAATATAAACCCATATAATGTTAAATATTCATCTGGCAAATACATTGATGGAGCTCTACCAGCTAGAGAAAGCAGTATATTGATTAATAATATCAGTGATATTATTAACAACGAAAAGTTGAATGAGTTAAAAATATTAGATTTTGGCTCGGGTGATGGAAGGCATTTTTATATTATTAAAAAATTATCTATTCTTTATCCTGAATTAAATATTAGGTACTTAGCTTATGATCTAAGTGAAGTAGGTTTGAAAAATTTTCAAAACACTTTGGTAGCTGAAGGATTTAAATCCTACGTAAGCCATGATTTCATCAATAGCTCTGAAGTTACTGAATTTAAAGCATATAAGGCCCTTGATTTAAAAAAAGATAATATAACTGCAACTTTATTGCATGTAAGCGTGAGTAGCGTCGGACAAGATATAACGGATATTATAGGTAAAGATATAAATGTTATATTTTCTATGTATGGATCCTTTATGAGTATACCTTATTATAAAAATAGAGTTAGTATGTTAAAAACATTGGCACGCTCTCTTGATAAAAAAGGAATGATTGTTTTGGATACCCCATCCTTAGGGGGGTTAAAAACGTCACAAAAAAAATATAATAAATTGCGTGCTGAAAAGGATTTCAAAAGATTAGGTGATGCAGTAGAAGAAGGTGATATAAAAATAGCTAGTGATGAAATTTATTATCATATTACAACTTTTGATGAACTAAGAAGGTTAGCTAAAGATTCTGGGTTAATCATGAAAGAACAAGGAATTACAGGCATAAAATCTCCTAAAACTTTTAACAAAAAAATAAATGGAGCGGATAAAGTATATGCATCATTAATGTCATCACTATTATCCCTTGGTTTAGTGCCAGAGAAATATGTAGAAGATAATACTGCTTATATCTATTGCATATTAGAATTCGGAAAATAGAGGAAAAGATATGTTAAAAAATGTACTAAAAACAGTTGTACCGCTAATACTATTTTTATTTATTATGACTAATACGCTTTCAGCCAATGAACCAGATAACCAACCAAAAAATATATTTAGAAGTAAGTGTGAAAATTCCACCAAGGAAATATCTCTATTAGATGGATTCCAAGATAAATCATTTATCATAGAGATATCAGATTTTGGTGGCGGCTATATTAGCTTCAAAATGACACTTTATAACAATAGTGATTGCAAATCGTCATGGTTAAACAAATTAGAATATTTTGAAATAAAAAATTACATTCTATTAACAGAAAATTTAGAAAGTCTAAAAAGTGGCAAAAAAATAAATATGTCAAACTCAACACTTTGGACTCCCAGTGGTAAAATCATGGAACTTAGCACCAATAGTGAAAAGGTAGCT
>CAISOX010000089.1 GCA_903887235.1 uncultured Alphaproteobacteria bacterium
GCAAAAGATTGTGAATTCTATTGTTCGAATTAGGCAGAAAATTAGGCCAAAAAGGCACTATCGAAGAATATCACATAAACCATGGAATAAGTGGAGTAGCTTTCGTAAGCAACATGCTAAAGTTTAACCGAATGCCATTGGTACCAGGGCTAGACCATTAGCATCAGTTAAATTAGCAGGGGTAATCGCAACTTTATTTATCATACCTGATTGAATATCCACGCTTACATGTTTCTTATAACCATACCAAAACTTACTTCCACTTTTACAGCCAATTTTGGCTTGCTTATCTCTTACTACCTTCGGCAATACCTCATTATTGAGTTTCTCAAATTTCTGTTTTCTTGCTTCATCTCGCTCCTCCCAAAGGCTAGCTTTTAAGATCAAATGAGTGGCATCTACAAACGTAAATACCTCGCTCATATACCCAGCTGCTCTCAATTGATCTCTGAATATCGCAAATATCTTCGACAAAAGATTAGTATCAATTTTCTTGCGCATTTTACTAAATACACTATGCTCAGAAGTAGGCTCTGTTAGGCTAAAATCGCAAAACCATTTCCCTGCTGTGCTATTTGCAAGATAACGCTCAAGCTCCCGATCAAACATGCCTTCCATAAACTGTAGTAACAAACATTTAAACAAACGCAAAATTCCATATCCTTTATAATTAGCCGCAGACTCAACTGCTAAAAGCTCCGCTTCGATAGCCTCAAAATTAAAAAGTGCTTTGAATTTACGATATCGATGATCCTTTGTGACTAGTTGTTCAAGGCTAACCATTGTGATTTGATGAGATGATGACATCTTTATAACTCTCTTCTTTTTATACATTATAGCAATCTATCCTCCATCTTGCAACACTCCCATAGTATAATCCAATGAAAACGTTTTTTCTGCGATCCTTTCATCACTTAATGATAACACACAAACAAATTGCAAATAATCTATATGAATCATTAGCTATAAAAAAGTTTAATTTGTTCTTACATATTGATTGAAAATATCTATATGAATCATAGACCTTTAGGAGCGCCGCCAAAATCATCGCAAGAATAGAGCTTCTGCACATGATTAAAAAAGGACAACTATCTGACAACGATAATTATAATTCTGACTTTGACAAATTTCTTTCACTAATTGCTTAATGGGAAAAATATTAGAATAATTTGAAAAATTTTATACCTCATTTGTAGATGCGACAGAGCCGATAAACTAGCCACTCTGTTACTTTAATTTTTAGCTCACTTAAAACTAAAATTATATAATTTAACTTCTCCAGAAAGCCAATTTTTATATGCAATATGAGCTATATATGGCTCATCTATTTTTATTTTTTTTATTTGCCATATATATCTACCGCAATAAAAATTATTTCTTGTACCAACTGATAAATTTTTTACCTCTTCATTAAGCCCTTCTCCTGTACTCTTGATTACTGCTTCCTTCTTTGTCCATATTTCATAAAACCTCTCCTTTCTATTGTAGTCATTGTTATTAATATATTTAATCTCCTCTTTTGTAAATACTAATTCCCCTACTCCATCATAATCTTCTATTTCTTTTTTATATTCTATATCTACCCCTATATCTTTTTTATAAAATCCTATTATACCCTTATTGTGCGTATGTGATAAATTAAAACAAATATCTTCCTTTATTTTAGGCTTTCCCTTCTCCTCATACCAATATTCTATTTTGTTTGCTTTTATACCTGTATATCTCGATATTAAGTCCCTCATTGCTACATGTGTTATTAAATAAACTTGATAGTCTTTTTTGAACTTAAATCCCTTTAATTTTTCTCTTTCTAATTTGGAAAGATTATTTATCCTTTCTTTTGCTTTTTCTAAATTTTGATTATTTATATCTATTTCCCAAATTTCTATAGTATTGTCATCTAACATTTTTTTATTTAATTTTAAATTACTACTGAAGTAACCCCAATGTGTCAGACCAAAATCGGCTCAAAAAGAGAGGAAATTTATTTGTAAAGTCCTATCACATTTTAGCTTACTGAACAGCATCCAAATCCTTAATATTTAAACAAAAATCATTACTATTATTACTACTATAAGCTTTATAGGAAGCATCACAATTAACAGATTTTGTGATAATTTGCACAAACTAGCACAGTACACTTTAAAGGTAACCGTTATTTGTAAAAATTTACAAGTTAACAATTTCAAATTGAGGCTCGTTAACTCACTGCATTATGAACTAAATTATCCGTGACCGAGATGGCTTCTTTACTCTATGCTACCAGAAAATTTATTTTTGTCCACTATTGTTAGCGAGATGCTTCCTAAGTTTATGTATCTATTTTTACCTCTTTTTTACTTGTACACTTTTCGTTATCACTACTGGTACAATATTCGTTAGCACTGACAACCAAAGCTTTACCACTCTAAATATTACTTATTTCATCCTTACCGAACAAAACCTTTTATATTAATGTTTTATTTTTGCATAATACAAATATAGTCTTGACTATTTTACCGATATAACTATCATAGACTTAATACTTACAATAATATATCTATGGAAAGATTTTATACCACAGCCTTAGAAGAGCATCTCAAAAACTATAATCAAATGCTTTTTTTAACCGGCCCTCGTCAAGTAGGTAAAACGACATTATCGATTACTCTTAAATCTTTATTTAAAAAATCTTATTATTTTAATTGGGACTTATTTGAAGATAGAAAGAAAATTCTAGCAGGACAAGAGAACATTGCCAAGATTGCTCTTTTAGATACTATGCAAGATACTATTCCTATTATAATTTTTGACGAAATACATAAATATTCTAAATGGAAAATATTTCTTAAAGGATTTTTTGATTTGTATAAAGACCAATGTAAAATTGTTGTTACTGGTAGTTCAAGATTAGATACTTATACTAAAGGTGGAGACAGTATGATGGGGAGATACTTCTTGTATAATATTTTTCCATTAACCATCGCTGAATTACTGGAAAATCATAAAATAGTAACAAATGGTATCTCATATCCTCAACCAATTTCCCAAGCAAGTTTTGATCGCTTATGGACCCATGGAGGTTTTCCTGAGCCATTTTTAAGAGATGATAAAACTTTTACTTCAAGATGGAAAAGATTACGTAATAAACAATTATTTAAAGAAGATATAAGAAGTTTAAGTAATATCCAAGAAATTGACCAACTTGAGGTATTAGCCCAATCGCTACAGTTACAGGTCGGTCAATTAGTTAATAGATCAGTACTCGCAAAACAAATTATGGTTTCAGTATCTACTATAAGTAGATGGCTTAATACCTTAAAAACATTTTATCATTGCTTTGAAATAAAACCCTGGACTCATAATTTAAAAAGAACTTTATTAAAAGAGCCTAAAATATATTTATATAATTGGGCAACATTAAATGACATAGGAGCAAAAGCCGAAAATTTTGTTGCATTACACTTATATAAGTATGTAAATTTTCAAAATGATTTTGGCTATGGTGATTTTGGTCTTTATTTTTTACGAGATAAAGATAAAAGAGAAGTAGATTTTCTGATAACTAAGGATAATCTTCCTTGGGTTATGATTGAAGTAAAATATTCTGCAAATTCTGGTATTAGTAAAAGCTTATATTATTTTCAAGAGCAAATTGGAGCAAAGCATGCGTTTCAAGTTGTATTTGATTTACCTTATGTGGATAAGGATTGTTTTACATATACTAAACCCGTTATAGTACCAGCAAAAACATTTTTATCTCAACTCATTTGATTTATTGTTGACTACATCCGATAAGGTCCCTTATCGGATGTAAAATCTATCAACTATTTCAAATTAAAAAATTATTAAAATTATCAGATGTTATTATTTGTGCAGAACAATTTCGATATGCGTGCATAAATGTTTTGGAAATCTTTTTTTTTGTCTTAGGATTCCATGTAAATTCATACGCCTCCATTGTATTAGAAGATATTTCTATATAGTCAATTTCTTGCTGTTGAGTTGTTCTCCAAAAATAACTTTCGGCTTTGATAGATTTTATAGCAAGGCTTTTAACTCTTTCTGCAATTAAAAAATTTTCCCATAATGCACCCACATCAGTACGTTGATTTAATCTGCTGAAATTACCTATAATAGCATTGCGAATCCCTGTGTCGTAAAAATATATTTTTTTACCCTTACGTATCTCATTTCTTACATTCGCGCTATATGCAGGTAATTGAAAAATTACGAAAGATTTTTCTAATAAATCTATGTACTTTTCAATTGTTTGACTACCACTGCCTACTAATTGGCCTATTTCATTAAATGAGACTTCATTGCCAATTTGTAAAGCTAAGGCCTTGAGAATTTTATTTAACAGAGCAGGTTTTTTAATATCTCCCAACATTAGTATATCCTTGTATAAGTAGCTATCTGCCAACAGGCGTAAAAGTTCTTCTTTTTTATTACCTAATTGTGTAACTATTTCTGGATAATAACCATAAAGCAATCGATCTTCCAGTAATCTATTTTCTTCTAAAAGACCATGATGGCTTACCATCTCACCAAATGATAAAGGATGTAAATAATACTCATATTTTCTACCGGTGAGTGGTTCATTAATTTTAGAACAAAGTTCTAAAGAAGATGATCCTGTTGCTATTACTTGTACATTACTGATTTGGTCGATGATAATTTTTAATGTTATACCTATATTTTCTATCCGTTGAGCTTCATCAATAAAAATTATGTTATTATTACCTATAATATTTTTTAATTTAGTAGAAGTTGTATTGGCTAATAAATCTCTAATATCAGCATCATCTCCATTTAAGTATAAGATAGACGTTTGTTTTTTTAATATTTGTTTTATCATTGTAGTCTTTCCTACTTGTCTCGGTCCAAGCACAATAATAGCTTTGTTTTCAAATAACCTATTCTGTATTTTTTTAGATATTGCTCTTTTTATATATCTCATAAAAAAATAATAACCGCGATAGATTCTTTGAGGTTAAGAATAGCCCCATATTAGCCAATAATTCTTCGTCAGGTATAGGAGCGGATTTAAAATGGCTTACAAACTGATTCTGTATATCCTTTTCTCCTGCGCTTGATAAAATAATTGCTTTATGCTTTTTGGTTTTCATTTTCTCCACCATCCTTTATTCTCAATCCACCATTTTGTAGTTTCCTCAATACCTTTTTCTATGGTATGTACAGGCTGCCATCCGAATAC
>CAISOX010000090.1 GCA_903887235.1 uncultured Alphaproteobacteria bacterium
GGCTGTTAACCGTTCGGTCGCTGGTTCGAATCCGGCCCGGGGAGCCACTTAATCCCAGTTTTTCAAGCCCATTTACTTAAATTGCTTTTTTGTGTGTTACACAATGGTAGCACTTTAAAAGCAAGTATTATCTTGATACATAATAAGATTTCTCAAAATAATTACATTTTAATAATTATTGAGAGTAAAAATGGCATTCTTTCATGAAAACTTTGACTTAGAAAACTTATTATCATTCAAAAAGCTATTTAAAAAGCTGCTGAAGCACCAAAATATAGAGATTGATACCGGACTACTATTCAAAGCATACAATCCACCATACAAGCAATTAAATGGCTTTAACGCCATTAACTGTAAACAGCACAAAGAATGGTTAGAATTTAATGAACAACTATTTACAAAGCCAGAGTACAGACAAGCGAGAGACATATTTGTATTTGCAATACGACTAATCACTGATTTTTACTCAAATAAAGTTCATTATTCCGGCAATGCAATAAATGATGAGCTAATAATGGATAGCTTTGATATTTTCTACATTCACAAGGAATGCGCAAAGCTAATAAAAGCTAAATACATTGAGGAGTCAAGTCAGCATGCCAAAGAATTAAAGTTATATAAAGACCCTATACGTCCATGGTTCAGAGATTTGATTATTCCCTACAAGCATGAAATTGAGAAGTATGACGCGCCACTAAACAAATATGCAATGGTAGAAAAATATAGCAACATGATTCAGTGTAATCGCTATCCTGCTCCATTCAGTAAATCGTTACCTATGTCAATAGCAGGCACAGAGAAAACGCCGATATGCAAGATAATGAAAATATTATTAAGTCTTTTAAAAAATTATACTAATTGCAATAATGTAATTATTTTCCCATACATTGAATTGATAAATAGTTTATTAGAAAATGAAGAATATATAAATAATCTAATAACCTATGAAATTTTGGACAATCACTACAAAGAAACATTATTTTATGAGAAATATAATCAGTTTTTTCATAAAAATATTATCACTGAAAATTTAAGTGAAAAAAAGTCTTACTTTTTACTAATATTTTTAAACTCTCAAATTAAAGTTTAACACTAAAATTTTCATTTCAACTCAAGAATTAAAAAAGTACAAAAAACACTCGCTTTTTTACTCTAAAATTAGCAAAGCCCCATTTCTTCATAAAACATCTAAGAAATATCTCCACCTTTTTACCTAAAATGGGTTTTCAAAAACCCATTTGACAAATCAATTATTTTCTGCTCCACGTTGTAATATGGAGCATATAGAAGACGCCCTAAAAATTTCACAACTTAAACTAGTCATCACAAATTACTTTCGATTTTTAAGTAATTTAAGATATTGTCCTCTATAGTGCGCTTATTAAGCTAGATACAGAAGATTAAAAAAATAATTTAAAAACCCATTTGCTATTCAAATACAACCTTGTAACAATACCCTCATAAATAATTTTAAAAAAAATACCAAATGATTAATAAACTAAAAAACCTAGATTTTGACCAAAGAATTACTCTATTAATGACTACATATAGCATAGTCGTAATTACTATTTGTATGGCGCTTTTAGTATACATTTTAAATTTAAAGTAAGAGGACAGTTAATATGAAAAAGATTCAAAAATACTATACTCTCAAAGAAGCTGCGGAGTATATAGGTATAACTGAGGGCTGCCTAAGAAACTTAAAATATACAAAAGACTATGATTTTCTACCATATGAAAAAGTAATCGGGAGACTGAGATATAAAAAAGAAGTTCTGGATCAATTTATAGAAGAAAATGTAAAAGGTGAAACCGAAGAGAGTAAAAATAAGCTAAGAGTAAGTCATAATGATAAATTGGATAAAGCTCTTTCTTCAATCAATATAATTAGAGACCACCAACTAGCAATAGCAAGGCACTTAGGGTTACAAGATGAAATAATGCGAGAAAAAGAAACTGAGCTTAGAAAGCAAAAGATATTGAAAGCATATGGTAATAGCGATGAACATACAAGCAGTTAAATATTCTACTAGGCTCGAGGATTTTGTAGTTCTCAGGTATGGAGTTATACTAAAGCGTAAGTCAACATCTATTTATGTTGGCTTATGCCCCCTTCACTCTGAAAGTACACCATCATTTCATGTTTGCAGCGATAAACAAAAATATCATTGCTTTGGATGTGGCGCGCATGGTGACATATTTGACCTTGTTCAGGCAAAAGAAAGTGTCAGCTTTTCAGAGGCAACAGAAATATTAGGCGCTGGTTCTACACACATATCTAAAGAAGCCATAAGGCAACAACGAGAACTACAATTAAAAGAAGAGAGTATAAGGCTTATGAAGCAACAAGAAGTTTCTGAAAAAGCAACTTTGAAGTGGGAAAAAGCAACGCCTCTACTTCCTAAGGAAATCTACTATTTAAATTCCAAAAATGTAGAGCCGGTGGAAGGGATAAGAAAGCAGTGTAACAAAAGTATAATTATCCCCATGATGGATTGCAACTCAAGAATATGGAATTTGCAGTATATAATAACGCAGGATGATGGCACTTATAAAAAGCTCTTTATGGCTGGTGGAAGAACTAAAGGTTTATTTTTCCCTATAGGAGGGCAGTTTACTCAAAAAAATAAAATAATAATAGCTGAGGGTATAGCAACAGCACTGACAATTTACCAAAAATCAGGTGCGGCATTTAAAGTATTATGTGCATTTAATGCTTCTAATATCGTGAATGTCGCTCGAGATGTAAGAGCGAAACGACCACATTACGAAATAGTAATAGCTGCTGATAACGATAAATATAGAGTAGACGAAGAAGGTAATATTGTAGAAAAAGATCTTAAAGACAATGTGGGGCTGATCAAGGCTTATGAAGCTGCTGAGAGCTATAATTGCACAGTTGTATATCCAGAAAGTCCATGTTGGGCGTCTTATGAGACAAAATTCACAGGCAGTGATTTTAATGACTGGTATCAGATTTTTACCCCACATATCCACGGAAAAGGAGATAAATTTATTAACATATTTAATTAAAATTATGACAAAACAAACTAAAGCAACAAAGGAAAAAATAAAATTAGAGAAAATAGTTTTTAGTTACTTGAATAATAGAGTGATAAAGGAATATTGGTACGATATAGATAACAAGGAGGATTTATACATTACAGTTACAGAAAAAGAATATGAGCGCCATTATCTTGTTAATGACGATCTTAAAGATTTTATATTGTATAAATTTTATGTGGCATACGATGAAATTTTATCTAAAAACATCGCCTTAAATATTATTTCTATAATAAAAATAAAATGCATACAAGCTAGAGGCTACAAAGTTTACAGTAGGATTGCAAACACAGAAAATGGAGTAATATATTATTACCTCAAAAACAATAATAATGAGGTTGTTGAGATTGATAATAGGAAGATATCAATAAAGCAGCTTCCTTCAGATATTAAGATAATAGCCCATCAATCATTAAGAGAGCAATGCGCCCCTAACTTTAAAAATTCAAATATACATCTATTAAAAGAAGTAGCCAATTGTGGCGATAGAGAAGATTTTATACTAATTGCAACCTACTTAGCCTATTGCATGCAGGCAAAAGCTCCATTCCCAATACTAAATATATATGGCGAGACAGGGAGCGGAAAGTCTGAGTTATGTAATAAATTAGTTTCATTGATAGATCCAAATGTGACACCATCCCTCACTTTATCAAAAAGTGAATCAAGAATGTATGGTGATGCTACAATGAGATCTATTTTATATTTTGATAACCTATCTGGGATAAATGGTGAAATTTCTGACATTCTTTGTAAAATTTCTACTGGTGCAGGTGTATCATTAAGAAAATATTATACTACTGCAGAAGTTGTTACGATAAATGCAGGGGCTGGAATTATATTGAATGGAATATACAATACCGCAGAACGTCCAGATTTAATTGATAGGTCTATTACAGTCAATCTACGTCATTTACAAAGTAGAAAATCCTGCCACAAACTAAATGAAAAATTTGAGCAAGTGAAACCTCAAATACTAGCTGGATTATTTGAAATGCTATCACACGCTATTGTTAAAATGGATACCATAACAATTAGTGACGAAGACAATACACCAAGAATGATTGACTACACTAGATTTGGCACTGCTTGTGAAGAATATTTAGGGCTTGATGAAGGTGAATTTTTAGAAATCTTTAGAAGAAGGTCTAATAATGCTGTAGAAGATTCAATGTCAAATGATGTAGTGCTAGAGGCGGTGGCACTTGTAATAAAAGATCAACTAGATTGCAATGATAGTTGTAAAATAGTTTATGGAAATTTGTTTAATTTAGTTATCAAGAAATTAGATGAGCTATATCCTGATCTGCACCCACATGTAAAGCCAAGAGCACCTAATTCATTATCTAGATATATAAATCGTAAAATACAATATTTAAGGAAGACTGAGGGCTTAGATATTGTGATAAAAAGAACTAAAAAGCATAATGCATTATTAGTTACAAGAATAATCGCAAAAAGTAGCAATATTATAGAAGTAGATAAACTCAAGGTTGGAGAATACTATCTTGATGAAGTAGGTAATAAATGTTTCATAGCATAGCTTTTAAAATAGTTTTCTCCATAATGCGCCAAAATAAACAGATTAGGCATGAGAATGGCATAATATACAGCAATATAGGTGATAGTACTATTGGCGAGGAAATAAAAAAGAATAAGCAAGAATTACTTAAGTTATTAACCAATATCCCAGTCAAAACATTAAAAAGCTTACATGAGTTATATGAAGAGCGTGCAGGCATAATTGAGTATGATGGTGAATATGCTAAAGAGGTAGCTGAGAAATTGGCATTACAAGATGTTATAGGCTTATTAAATGGTATAACCAATAATGTAGTGCTCTCATACAAAGAAAGCACTAAAAAGCCACCGCCATATTGGATACCTAATAAAATATTAAAAGGAATAGATATCGAATCGTCAAAAGCAAAAACAATTTTAAATGAGGTAAAAAATGAACAAGCTACAGGAACTTAATAAATGGTTTAAACTGGCAATTAATGATATAGAGCACAGCCATGAACCAGAGGTAAAGCAAATGGGAAATCTAAAATTTGCAGTTGTAGGCGATGAGGTGGAATTTTATTTAATAATAAGCTTAATTCATGAAAAATCGGTATACAACCTATACAGTTTTGAAATTGGCCAAAAAACTGATATTAAGGAGCATCTTATGAGAGCTTTGAATCAGGCAATGGCGCATATCAATTTAAACTCTATATTCGGCGCTGAGCTTGAGGTTATAGGCAAATTACTTATCACATATCATTAGTTGCGCCTACATTCATTTATATATATGGAGGCTATGATTTAGTAACAAGAATAATTTAACTTATACAAAGAAAATGATTGACCCGATACCCTTGTTATATGACCAATTAAAATTTTCATAAAATTTACTATTTATCAATATCTGTAGCATTTCTGGACTTTGCAAACTGTAACAAATAGCCTTATGAAAATCATTATTTGAAATAAAAAATTTCCTCTGCTCTAGTATTAACCTAACTGAATCAATGTAATTATATTTACATGCTATTACTAATGGATTATCCCCAACTGTAAATTTTAATTCATTATTTAACTGCTCCATTGTAAACTAATAATATTAACTTATTTGACTTATTCTACCTATTTCTCTTTAACAATTCAACATCTTTTTCAATCTTAACAACCCTTTTATCTATATTTTGAACCTGCACACTTGTAACTCCATTTTTGATTATTAATTGATGTATTTTAGTCTCAAATTTTTCAATCTGGTCCATCTTTGTATTCAAATTTTTTAAATTCTCCTCAATCCTCACTATTTTAGTTTGCATTACCACCATGTAGTAAAGTATCGCCCCTGAGAATATAGGGCTCATTACTCCGCTTAATCCCTCAATAGTGTATTTAATTATCTCTAGCATTTTCCATGTCTCTTAATGTTTTTCTTATGTATTTATTATAGTTATTATCTCCATATCTATAGTTTTCATCTACGTATGCTTGAGCTTGGTCTTGGGCTATTTTATGGTTACGAGGCTGAAAAATGCCACCTTTTACAAAATCACCAAAATTCTTAAGCATATTCGTCGGGTGCCATTTAGTTTTTAGAGTAGCGCCACTTAATATTGTTTGGACATCTTTATGAATATTGTTACTAAATGCAATATTTCCCATTTTTTTTATGAAACTTGGATTTTTTGTTATATCTTTAAAATTTATTCCATCAAAGGCAGGTTGCCCTGTTACTTTTATTTTATCTAAATGCGCAAATGCATTCTGCATATTCATAAACTTAGGGACATTATTTCCACCCAACACGCCAAATTTATTTAAAAATTCAGGATTTATTATTTTGTCTGATTTAGCTCTACCAATTTCACTATCTAGGCTATACAAAAACTTTTTTGAACCTGGCACTGTTTGCGCAATTTTAAATAGTGCGTCAGGGGCTATCCCCGCTTTAATAAGTGGCTCGTATACTTTAAGCATGTCACGATCATTCATATTTTTAATAAAATCATCTAAAAGCTTATCTGTAGTCTTAGTATTTGCCTCTATCGGTTTATTTAGCTTGTTTATGGGCGCAACATTTTGTAATGCCTGCTTATACTTTGATCTCACTTCTGTCATTGGTCCATTACCGAGTAAAGTATCAAGATTCTCGTCTATGAGCTTGATATCCTTGTTTAAGTTAAAATGATTATTACCTTTGCGTCTTATTTTTTTTAGCTGACTGCTGAGGTTATCTAAATCTCTAAGCGACATATATTCTATGTCCCAATTATTTACTATATTTTGGTCAATTATAGTTTTACCAGTTTTTCTTGCTCCGTCTTTTGTATGCTCTATAATTTCCTTTATGCCAAAATTGCCTTCTGGAGTTAAGTAGTCTTTAATTTTAACTTTTTTGCCAGTTTCATCTACTACTTTAACATTAGTATATTTAAGGTTATTTCTAAGTTCTTGTTGCATTTCTGGGGGCATTTCAAAATCATCATATATATGGTCGTATCTTTCGCTGCCTTTTTTCATGATGGTTTTTGCGGTATCTTTAAGATTTTGAGAGCCTTCATTTGCATATTTATTAATTCCATTGCTATTATAATTAATTTTTTCAATTCCAGACAATTTTTGTAACTCTTTTCTTATTAGCTCATTATTTTGGTCAATTATTTCTTGTGATGGTATTTTTTCCTTCATTCTTGTAAAAAAATTTTTATCTACTAATTTACCCCCCAAATACCCACCACCTAACATTGTAGCTAATTTAGCGCCAGTAGACCAATCATTTTCATCCATATATTGTGATGCCCCACCTAAACCAGCACCTAAAGATCCATGCTTAGCAGCACTCTTACCATGCTTAGCAGCACTCTTAAGGTTATCAATATTCGTAAGTGCTTTACCACCAGACTTAAGCATCTGTTCCAATGTAAGGTCTTTTAATATTTTCTTTGCCTCAGCAGCAGTTGTCTTCCTTAATCCTGGATTAAACAAACCTCTAACAGTATTAAGTACTTTAGGCATAACTTTACCTAATCCTTTAAATACAGCGCCACCAGTTACCATACCACCCATAAAATTCGATATTGTATCAGAATATCTTTGTCCTGATGTTTTTGCCATTCCTGAACCGAATAAACCTTTTAATTTTCTACTAGTCCACTCGCTGTAACCCTCTCCTAAAGTACTAAGGCCACTAGAACCATCGCTAAAAACATCATCTAATGCTGCAATACCTAACCTCGCCAAGTCTGCTGGAGCTGTCACAACACTTGCAACTCCTGCCAATGCTTCAGCTGGAACTGCCGCCTTCCAATTCCATGGTTTTCGATTATAGCTATCCTCCAATGTACTTGGATCGTTACCAATTTCATTTCGCACAGCTTGTTTTATTTCTTCTCTATTACCTTCTGGAATTTTAGAAAAGGGTATTGTTCCAAATTTAGAATCATTACGTCTGAATCCATCTGGGTTTATATTTTTATATGGGTTAAACATCTTCATCCCAATACCATCTCCAGTACCATGAGGATTAGTCTTCTCGGCCAACTCTAAGATTGCTGATAAAGACGTTCTTCCCCCTACATGTTTATCTATCATGTCTTTTATTGCTTTAACTAATTCTTCTCTTTCAGCAAGTTTTACTTTTTTATACGCCTCCATTTCTCTAGAGTAAGGCATTAGCTGTTCAATTCTTGAAGGCATTTTATATATGTTACTGTTTTCGCTACCTGCAATCTAGCACTAATTGCAGAATATTGCTAGACATTTTAATAAAATTATTGTAGTAACTAAATATTAAAATAGCGAAAACAGCCAAACTATATTATTTATTATATTTTTTTTTAGTAAAATGCAAACTATTGAGGAGCTAAATAGCAAATACTCTTCTAATTTGGTAGAGTTTATTATGAATTGGGAAGGATTCCAACCTAAAGTGCAAAATTGTCCAGGCGGATTCCCTACCATTGGGTATGGTCATAAAATAAGAGTAAATTATATTGAAGAAAAACTTAAAACTCAATTCAGTAGAAATGCTGGTATACCAAAACAACAAGCAAAAGAATTATTATTAAGAGATATTGCTGAGGTAGATAAGTATTTAAATATTTATTTAAAAAATGTACCTCTTAACCCGCATCAAAGAGATGCGTTAATTTCCTTACTATATAATTGGGGAATAGGTAATTTTAGCAAAAGTAAGTTACGTGAAAAATTAATGAATGGAGAATACGAAAAAGCATCTTTAGAATTCCTAGATATAAATATGTCTGGGAATAAAGTACTTAGAGGATTAACAGAAAGAAGAAAAGAAGAAAGATTATTATTTTTATACGGATGGGAGAAATTAAAAAATGACAAGAGTAAATAGCATATTACCTATTTTTACAAATAAAGAAGATGCATTTAATAAAGCCATACTTAAAGCTCAACAAGGTCAAAGTTATGCTGAGATATGTAAATATTTACAGGTTAAAGAAAATTATTTTCATAAAGATGATAGACAAAAAATAGAACTTCATGAAAAGTCCTGGTTACTGAGTAAAGCAAGAAATAATTTTGAGAATAAAAGATTTAATAATGCTTTGTGGGGAAAATACTTTGAAATTAGATTCTCGCCGATGTATAATGAAACGTCAGCCATGAGAAAAATATCAGCTGAAGAACAACAAAAATTAAAACAAGGCGATGATTGGAAAGAGCTTGAAGAACAGATTAAGGAGGGTGATTAATAATTCTATTTGCTTTATATTACCAACACTTATAATCAATTTTATATTTTTATGTAATATATCTGCAGTAGAACAAATTGATTCGTGTAAGAATTTAAAGAGTGTGCAAGCTTTTTTACCAATAAATTGTGATAATATATCAATTATAGATGGTAATACTGTAAAAATAAATAATCAGGAGTTTAAGTTTTTAGATTTCGACGCACCTGAAATATCGCAAAAATGCAAATTAAAGGATTCACCCTATGAAATATTTGACTGTGGTATGCTAGCTGCTGATTTTTTAGAAAAATTGTTTACTCATAAATCTATGGGTAAAGATACGAGATGTTTTTATTATGTATTAGATAGTAAGGGAATTAAATACTTGGACTGTATTATTTCGAAGGAGGGGCATAGTTTAGGGCAGATGATGATTGCTACTGGCCTTGCATTACCAAACAAAAATTATATACTTAACAGAAACAAACTAAAAGGAATATATGATAAAGCTTTTTCTAATAACATATTTCCAAATGAGTTAAATGAGATTTATCATAAGATTCCCGATAAAAAGAGTAAAGATATGTTCTTAGATGAATTAGTAACATTTAGTATAAATGCATTATTAGACGGAAGCAAAGAGGCCTTTTCTAAAAATACACGGATTTATGGGAGTTATTTTATGAAACCCGAAGATTACAGAAAATTATCTTTTACAGAAAAAATGTTGGAAAATAAATTCTAACGCATCCAACTAATAGACTTGTTACTATACCTATCTGGGCTGATCACAGGAGTATGACTGAATCTATCCAAAGTTTCATTACTCTGCCCTAATTTTCTCTTTATATAAGGTATACAAAAAGTCAGAGCTAAAGCATCAGCTTTATCAGGGGATATTTTTCTATCCTTTATGTTTTTCTTTGACGTTAGCTGCAATTTTCCCTTAGATCTAGCGTATTCATAACCAATACACCCAAGTTGTTCAATTAATTCTTTATCATTAATCATCATCGCCTCTTCTTCAATCCATCTCTTCATATTATCCCACATTTCAGAGCGTCTATTGAGATATGGCACTGGTCCTTTAGAAATAGCTACCTCTGCTCCATTCACTCCAACAATAAGGCTTCTATACTTTAAATCAAGATTCTTAAGCATATCAAATATACCTTTGCCTAACCCCACTTTATCAAAGAATACCTTAAGTGGCTTATACTTATTTATGTGAAAAATTACTATATCTATAATTTTTGTAGTATCTGGAGTGTTGTAATTCTTGCATATCACTATCTTACTACCTTGTCTTACCACAACTGCAGTATGACAAGCCCCATCACCTGCGGGGTCAACGCCTATGATAAACGGGCAGCTATCATTGTAAACTTCCTCCTCTTCTGTAAGAGTTCTTTTAAGCGCAGTTAGTATAATTTTTCTGGATATAAATGCTTCATGCTCTGAAGAAATAAACGCTTCCTCTGCAGATATCGGATACTCTTGTTTAAATTTCTCTTCGCCTAAAAAAGCAATTTTCTCTTTACGCCACAACATTTGTTCTAGGTTAAGATTGTGAAGTTTAGCATACCCCTGCTGTTCTTCAGAAAAATCCTTAAGTCGCTCATTGTAATTAGCCTTTTTTCTATATGCAGGCTCTATATTCCAAGGTAAAAATATTGGCATAAAATCAGTATCGCCTTGCTCTGCTTTCATCCATATGTCATAAAATTCATTATGGCCACTTGCAGTTGATTCAAGTATTATCTCTGTATTCTGATCGCCAACACCCTGTAATAATCCTGACATAATTGTCGTTGCATCTTTCCAATACGCAACCTCAGAACCGTGTACCTGCTGAGCTGTAAATGACCTACCAGTTTCTCTGTTGTTAGCAGATTTAACTTGATATTCTGAATCGTTACTAAATCTTAAGGTCTGGGAATTTGCTTTTTCTCTTTCTGGCTGTAAAACACTTGGTAAGTACTTATAAAAAGTATTGACCATTTTATACAAATTACCAGCAGAGCCTCGCTCACCCTCATGTCCTAATATTATTGTGTGTATATGCGAATTAAATAGCATTTTATGGAAAAATCTCGCTGCTATATAAGTAGAACATCCCATCTGCCTACCTTTAAGTATAACTACTCTCACTTTTCCATACTTCTTTTTATATTTTTCTAATTCATTATGCAGTATTATCTGTGAGGCATTTAATTTAAATGGCAAAACATTTGCTTGTTTGTCAGTGATTTTTAAACACCGCTCAGCAAAAAGTATAAAGTTATCCTTTAACTCCCGCAATAATTCTAATCTTTTTCTTTTGCTTTGCATTCTCGACCTATAGTAAATTTTAAAATTACATCTGAAATAGCGTAAAGTATTATTGACATGTAAATAATTAATAATAAAAAAACCTTGGATGAAACGTCAAAATTATTCAGCATCTCGCTAATATCTAATGCATAATATTTAATATTTCCGTCCATTAACACCCTATAAATTGACAATAATAATACAATCACACCAAATATTAAACCTAAGATTTTTACGCAGCCAGTCAATAAATCTTGAGTGAATTTTATCCACTGATTATTTTTTACTATCTCGTAATCAATTTTCTCTAATTGCTTGTATCTTTCATATTGGGATTTTAACTCTTTATCAATATCCATTATTTACTAACAAATTTTTTAATCTAGTATGAATTGCCGATATAGAGACAAAAAAGTATTCTGATAATTCATTAGGTGTCAGCTCCTTCGATTTTTGTATAAAAATATCTTCAGGCATTAATAACTCTGCCGCAAAATCATCTGCTTCTTTTTCTTTAACTATATCATCCTTTGTAAATATTTTATCACTCCTTTCTAGTATCTTTTTTTCAATTTTTAATAAATCATGATGCAAGCAATAGTGGCCTAATTCATGCGCTATCGTAAATCTTTTTCTATGAGGATGATGTTCTTTATTAATCTCAATATAGCAATGATTGTTATCTAATCTAATTAAACCACTTATGTCTTCTGGCAAATCAATTTGTGATGCCTTGATATCCAATGCACTGCAAATTTTACCCACTTGTATTGGCATTTCTTCATATACTCGACTTAGCCCTAATTTATTTAATGACTTATTCATGTTTTTTTACAATTATTTTTACACATCACGTGCTAAATATACAACCAACTAATATCATAATCAATAATTTATAAATCTTATTATCAATTACGAGGTTAATCTAAAAACTCATATGATTGCTCAGTAATAATTGAGCAATTGATTTTGGATCTTCTAGCACTAAAAGCCTATTATCAATATATTCAGCTATAACGTACTTAAGGCATTCAGCTTGTATGTAATATAATAGCTTATGCAACTTCATGTGGGTTAAATCATCATCTCCTGCACTAGAGTAATAACTTACTATATATCTTGCTATCTCTTTTGCGTCTGTCATTTTAAATTACCTGTTGTAATGCTTTGTTCTTCATACATCATCTACCTCAGGGCTAAATATATAATAAACAGTATCTATAGTATAATCATATATCCCTTTTATATACTGTCCTGCAAGTATCGCATTATTAACACGTAGTATATTGCCTATTTTATTTACTAAAATCTCCTGCATTTCTTCATAATCTTCTTTTGCACTTTCTTTTATCTCATCATATAACGATGGGGCTCTTTGTATGATAACACTCCCAGTTGCGTCATCATCCTCTATCTCACCAACCATTCCGATTCCACCAACAATTTTATCTGCAATAGGCATGGCTTCAAAAATATTAACAGGCGGTTTAATATAAGAGATATACAGTAAATGCTTAGCCTTATCAACTATATCTTTAGATACATGCTGATATGCTTTACCTATGGCCTGATAACTAATAAAAAAGGAGCTTAATTGATACTTACTTGTAATACCTAAATAATCTAAAGCTAGGTCTATTATCGGTACAGCTCCACAATATACTGCTTTATCTTTTGGCACTGTATTTATACATGTAGCTAGCCCTATACCAGTGTAAATATAATCCTTTTTTGCAAATCCATAATCATTCTCAACTTTATATATTATATTTTTTACGTCATCATATGTAATATTTAAGGGATTTTTTGTTGCTTGAGTTATATTGACATTCTTGCAATCTAAGTTAATCTCCTTAGCTTTAATCCACCCACTCCCATAATTATCATGCCATCCATTTGGATCGTGACAATCTAAATATATAAAATTAGTATCATCAATTTTAGCTCCTTTTTCCAGCATCAATTTAAAATTCTTAAGAAATTTATGTTTGTAGGATTCATTTATCGTAGCATTTGGGTGTCCTAACCCTAATGTCCAATAATATGCCATTGGCTTATATCCAAACCAATTATCTCTTTCCTGTATATAAAAATTCAATGTTCCAATCTTATCAATTCTTTCAAAAATATAATTAAATGGTGTTATGAAAAACTGTGAATACTCATTATAAAATTTTTGAATTAAACTTTTATTATTACTACACTTAAATATAAGATTATCATTATAAATAAAGCTATTTTTTACACTATAATCCAAAAATATAAATGAGCTTATAACTTCTTTGGTATTATACTCCAATTCTCTAAATTTACTAGGAGTGTACTGACTGCTATCTATTGATTCTATCATAGCTTTTATTATTTTATCATAGTCTATGTCACTGAGCATCTCACCGAATACTCTCTTTTCTTGTTTCGCTTCGCAACAAAAATTATCCACAGGATATGAAAAGTCCCGTACATTAAGATATACTTCTGCTATTATCCGCTTACCCTCCCATACTACTTCTTTATCTAAATAACTAACTTCTTCCTGGACTTTTCTTAATTTATTTGCTTTATATGTCATCTTAATCTACTAATTTTGTATATTAAAGTTTATATCATTTATGATTATAGATTCTATAGTATTTTGAGCGGGTGTAAATGTTATTTTTAATAAAAATTGTGAAGCCCTTATCTTCACTCTTTTATGCAAAACTTTACCACCCTTAAAATGTCGTAACTCTATTTCTTGTTTACCACTTAAATTAATCCATTTATCATTTTTGTTGTTTTTATACTCTATCAACAACTTACAACCTTCTTTTGGTAGCGAATTAAATGATAGTATTAATTCTGTTACTGAAAATAAACTGTAATTATTTTCTAGCGTAATAAGTCCAGTCTCTATTATATAATCTTGATTCTTTACTGTATTGGAATATTCTAAAACTTCACCATTTTTCCCTATATACTTCCCCCTATCATCATTATATCTTATTTGCTTATACGCTCCTGCATTATTTGTAAATGACCATTTATTATTATGAAAATTTAGTATCCATGCTTCTTCTTTATTATTTACTACATATAAAAACTCATATGATTGCTCTTTTACTATCATAAGAGATACTTGCTCTTTATTTTCAGTTATCCACTCATCTACTGCCGGGAATGATATTTTACTAGGTTGGAATTGGCTTATTGTATATACTCCATTATTATATACCGTAATTATCTTGTTAATATATTTTATGACTGAAAATGTATTATTTGTACCAATCGGTAAATTCTGTCCTGACGACTCTGATATATCCATTTTTATACCACCTTCATCTGCGTAGGCTAATGAATACACTACTGTCTTATCTTTTAAAAATATAAACACATAGCCATGTAACTCTATTATCTGCTGTATTTTAGAATCATCATATTGCAGTTTTACTATATACCACTTATTAGTTGTAGAGTTTGTGAATTTTATATCTTCTAGTTCTTTAGGTGCATAACTAAAAAAGAAAAAATCTAAATCAGAATATGTATATATGTTTAAATAATAATATTTTAAATATATTGGATGCGCCCTTTTTATTATATTCTTTCTTGCCTCTAATATAGTAATCCCACCAAGATGTTTATTTAATTTATATATTTCAGTTTCTTCATTTTTTATTGCGGTATTATTTATATCATTTATAAAACTGCTCTTTAACGCTGGAGCATTTTCATCTTCTTTAAAATCATATGTAGGGTAGGTGATATATGGCCTCCTAGCGTTTTCTATGTATATTGGTACATTGTATTTCTTAGTACTATCAAAATCTTTTATGCCTAAATCAGAAGCTTTAATGTATACCTCCTTGTCATTACCATCAGTATCCAATACCTTACATCCAGCCACTACTTTTGACTCATTTTTTATCCCTACTTCCTTAAGGCATGGAATACTGCAAAATGTTGATTTTACATTACTTTTCTCATTATTCCTTTTACTAAATTCATTATAGAATTCGTGGCTGTTTTCATAAAAATTTACAAGTTTAAAAAATGGCTCATATCCCTGACTATAACTTCCCCTTATTCTTTCATCAAATATACTTATTAACATTATCTTCCTTGCTCTCTTCCAATGTCAGCTGTTTGCATAAATTGATTCATATCCTGCTTTTCTAGCTCAGGCATATAATTTTTATATATTGAATCCCAATTGCTGTATATGCTCTTCTTCATTGCTTCAGTCTGAGTTATTAAATACTGTGAAGGCTCTTTCTCCATATATGATGTAACTATCAACGCTAATTGTTGCAATATAAATGACACATATTCTTGTGGACTATAAAATCCTTCACTTTCATTTATAAGTTTAGACCATGGTACTCCAAGTAACAATGATGCATCTAATTTTTCATTTATTCCAAATCTATGATATGTCCCATTAAAAAATATTACACCATCTTCATCACCCACCTTATTTAGGTTATTAACTGCTTTATGACCCATCATGGTATTAAATTTACAGACTGGAAGTAAAATTTCTTGCATTCCCATTGATTTATCTATCTCTATACTTCTTCTTATTATACACGCCATTCCCTCCCATAAACTATCTAACCCTAGTACTATATTATACAATATATCACTATTTTTGTACTCATCTATATCAAAACTCATTAAGTCACCAAGTGATTTCCATACTTCACTAAATTTTATATATCTTAATTTAGATAATCTTAACACTCCTTTATAAGGTATAAATACGTTATCTAAACTTGTTTCACAATTTTTAAAATTTTCTAAATATTTAATCTTATACACCCTCTATCTCCTTTCATGTCTAAAATAATTTAACGACACTATATTCCTATCTTTGCACCCTTCAATCTTCATCATAAAATTTGTTTTTAGCTCATTTTTTATTCTTTCAAGTCTACTCATATACATAGCGTCCGGCTCTCCACCCAAATCTTTGCATATATATTCATATAGTATGTATTTAAATAATTCTCTGTATTTTTCTTCTGTCACTAAATATCGAAAACATTTCGAGCATAGTAATGTAACATTTTTTGCTATATGTAAAGTATGATAAGGAGTAGTAAAAAATACCGAATCTTGATTCTTTATATTTGATTGAAAATCAATTTTTTGCAATTCCTTAATACTTTGAAATGCGCTGTTATTAATTACGCCTATTATATTATATTCAATTTTCCTTCTATTTTCTCCAAGATTTACCTCTATAGTATGTATTTCTTCAGGGTATATATCCCCTCTTCTGTCCAGCGTATCACATTCACCTTTTAAATATTTTAATGCCCTCATCTTCTGACTATCCTCGTCTCTGAGTGACATTGTTAACTCTTCAGGCACTAAATCAAATGCTAGTTCATATAATTCTGAAAGCTTTTGATTATATTCTTCTTCACGCTTTCTTGCCTGTGCCTCTAAATGTTCTTTATAGACTTTCTGCAACTCCTCTATATACCCTCTTGCTATCTTATTCATCAATAACTCCAATACTGTTAAAATATTCGTTAATTTCGGAATTCATTTTACTCAAATATTCATCCAGTCTTTGCCTCTTATCTTCTCTTGATAGTTCATAGATAGTACCATCATCTTTGTTGTTATTTGCCACCATCTCAATAATTCCATATATTACTTTGTCACTCCAATTGCCATCAAATAATTTTGATAACATTAAATAACTATTTTCTAGCTTATCTTTATGATACCTAATCCAGTGATTTACAATAGCTCTAGCTTCTTCTTCATTTTCTATAAGTTCAAGCTCTCTACTGACCTTAAATATATCAAGTGCCGTAATACCTTGAGCCTGTATAAAATGTTCCCATACAGGTAACCCTTCTAATTTAAATACCTCAACTATATCTTTAAGTTCAACTGAGCATTGCACTTTAAAATCAACTATCAGCATTTCAAAATATTCATACATTTTTTTTATTGTTTCATAAAACTTATTGTATAAATTATCTTTGCTTGGTCTAATAAAAATATCTATGTATTGTCTTAACATAACATCTATCCCAGGTAACATGTATTCCTTATATAAAATAGCTTGCCCACTACTTTTACATTTTTTAAGTACAACATCTATAAAATTATCAATTTGTTCATTTATTAAATTAATGCTTTCTTTCCATTTTATTGTTAATTTCTCTTTCTTATTCAAACTATCTACAATCTGATTAAATATAATTTTACTATCGTTTCTTATGTTACTTATTGGGGTTATATAAAAACTCTCTTTTATACTCTTTTGCTTAATTATAAATTCGTCTAAAAATTTCTGATGTAATTTTGTTATATTCTGCTTTTTATTATTCAACATCTGAACTAATTTTTGATTTAGTAGCTCATTTTCTTTTACTATATTATTTAATAATAGCTCATTTTTTATTATTAATTTGACATCAGAGGATTTATATCCCTTACTCCAATTATCAAATTCTTCTTTAAATTTTGCTATTTTATAATTATCAGGCTCTACGTTTAATTTTACCCTTATATAATGGTTATGCCAATTTATACATTGCTCCCTTTTTTTATCAAATCCTAAAAGTGTATTTTTGAAAAGCTGTGCTTTCTCATTTGCTGTAGTTTTAACCTTTAATTCGCTCACATAATTTAGCAGTTCATTTAATAATACATCTTCACTACAACCCCTTTCATAATTTTCATACATGGCCTCCAATTCACTTTTTATTGACTCCTCTATACTTGAAGATGAATTTTTTATATATCTATCACTTATAACTGGTATTATTTCTTTATTCCATGCATTCGATTCTTTACTTATTAAATTGTCCTTAAATTCATTCTTTTTGCTTTCTATAATTTTTTCATAATTATTAAAATATTCTTCTTCTATAAAATAGCTATTATATAGTTTCTCATCTAATGCTCTAAGATTTACTATAGTAGGGCCTTCTTCTAATTTTATTCCTTTTGCCCGCTTCATATCTTCATAAAATTCTTCTAAATCTCTGTTCACTATACTTAGTAAATTCCAGGCTTCAACCTGATTTATGTCTATTGTTATTCTTAATTCTTGTATAATTGTATATAATGACTTTTCATCAAGTAATCTTTTTGATACTACATCTGCATTAAGTATTTCTTTTACCTTATTTATAAATATTTTTATATCTCCTTTATTATGCCACCATAATGCATATAAAAAATAGTAAAGCCTTATTATGCTATCTGTATCCTTATATCTTTCTATCTCACTCTTTACATTAAATAAATATCCTTCAAGGTTCTTTATCCCCTTTCCTGATTCCTCTAAAATATTCTTTAGTCTACTTATTTCTTTATACTTATACTCATTATCAAGTTCAGGTAAAAATTCTGTAAATGCTTTGTTACTATCTTTAAAGCCTATTAATTTACCAATGCTAACTACCTCTACTTTTTCATTTATCACAGTAGAACTTATATCTACATCCCAATCTTTACTAATAACCTCATATTTGTCTATTGGATTATAATTTTTTGATTGTAATTTTACTATTTTATGCTTAATCGCATTTTGTAATTTTATTAAAAATATATCATATTCTTGATATATTGTTTTAAGCCCATTTGCTATATTTCTATTATTAAAATACTCAATCTGTCCATTATGTATATTTTCCGATGATTTTAATATTGCCTCAACTAACTTCTCATCTAGCTTTTCTTGATTGCCTGATAATACTTCATTTAACTCTTCAATTGAAACCTTAAAACAACTAATAAATACTTCTTCCTTACTCCCAAATAGTACATCTTTAAAAACTTCCGCCTTTTCTTCTAAATATGATTCAAAAGCTTCTATTAATTTCTCTAATGTATCTTTCTTATTAGTTGCGTAATTTAGTGAATTAAATAATTCTTTTTGTCCATTTACTAGGAATTCTAGATATTTTTTATAGTAATTTATTTTTTGTCTGTACTTCTCTATATTGTTTCCTAACATCTTAGAAATATACTCAAATAATTCCAGAAAGTTATTGTTTAAATCCTCACTTACTTTTTTAAAAAAATCTTCTTCTTCTAATAATTCATCTATCTGTTCTATTGCATTATTACTAAATACTAATTTTCCTTTTTCTTCTTGTGCCTTTGTTTCCTCAAGACTTGTCAATATCTGATAAAATCTATCCCCTATATCTTTCCCTCTTGGCTCTTCTTTATTGTACACTTGTAGCCCTTGATTATCTTCATCACCACCGCCTATAGCTAATACCTGCTGATTGTCTGTAAATTGTAGATTATCTATATCAAAAATATAAAAGCTTTTCTTTAATGCATATGTATAATATTTACTTAGCCCTGTTTTAAATTTTTTGACATATTTCTCTGTTGCATCTTTTTTTATTTTTTCCTTTTCTTGCCCAAATTCCAGCTCATCAATCTTGTACTTATTTTCGCTTAACTGATTTAATAATCCCTCTTTATTTTCTAGTAATTCAATGCTTTCAGTGTAAAATTTTTCTACTTCACTATTATATTTAGATAAATTGCTTTTTAAAATTTTTAGTTCAGGATTTATAACTTTATCTATAAAATTTTTAAATCTATCTTCTTGGCACTCTATGCTATTATGTTTGTCTATCGCAATTTTAAATGTTTGGATAAATTTTGCTACCCCTCCTTCATCTTCTAAATAAAATAACTTCTCAAATTTTTTCTTATAGCTTTGATAATGCTCATCTTCTAACTGATCCCATTCATCTTTTAAATTAAATATTACTTCAGGTATATTATTTATTATATTTCGTGTGATTGTATCCGAATCAAATGCATTAATTACTGAATTTATGTTTTTAAGCTCTCTCAGCGCTGTTTTGTGTTTTTGCCTGTGTTCCCTTTCAAGAGTGATAAAATCCTTCTCTATGCCCTCTAAAAGCTCACTTTTATTTTTTACTATTGCTTCTAAAAACTCTTTTTTTATTAATTCATATTTTTTTTCTAACTCTTTATCTACTTTAGCTATTTTATAACTCTCTTCTCCTAATCCAAAACTATCACTTAATAAATTATAGTATTCCTCATCTCTATACTCATTATAGCTTTGTTCCCATACTACAATTTCGCCTTTAATTATATCATTAAAATTAGTACTGCCCAATAATGCCTTATTTAATTTTAATACACTTTCTTCAGCTTTTTCTTTTATAAGCTTCTTTAATATATAAAGTAGTTCCGATTTTAATTTCTGAACTTCAGATATTTTTATTTTATAAAATCCCGCAACTAAATTTTCATCAAGTTCATACCAAAATCTTTCCCCTTTCTTGTTGCTTTCTAAATACTCTTTGAATAAATTTATAGCTTTAATAGTTGCTTTTATCTCTTTATTTAAGCTATTTACTTTTTCCCTATATTCTTCTAGCTCTTCTTGAGCTACATTGTCCCATAACCTCTTTAAATCATATTCATTACATATTCTTCTTACATTAGCCTTAATATCTACTATTAATTTATTTTTTATATTCTCTAATTTATTTATTTCTATTTGTTCTTCCTGACTATCCCAGCTCTCAGCGCATCCAATCAAACTATTATTTGCTATTTCTACATATGAGTTAAAATTATTAATTAATATTACGAAATTTTCAGAAAACCTTTCTTGCCTCTTTACTTCAAGTCTACTAACTAAATAATTTCTTGTATCGCTACATAAATCCTCAAAAGATTTTTTAAGTAATTCTATTCCCACTTTACTCATAACAACTCTTTTATAGCTTTTATATTCTCGCTCTCAAATATTCCTTTCTCAATTACTTTAGTGCTTAATGTGCTATACTCAATTTCTTTTACTTTAATTTGCCTAAACATATTACTCCTTGTTTGGTAATTGGCATTTTTGTACTTCTCGTATAAACTCGTTATTGCTATTTTTTCTAAATTATTTTTAAATTTATTCAATATATTTTCTAATTTATTTTTCATTTCATCCCATAATACAATATGTACCATTCTATTTGATTGCTCATTTACTAGCTCATCATATCTCGGTAGCTCAATGATTTGCTCCTTCAAATATTCAGCTTTACTTATAATTTGATTATATTTTTTTACATACATACTTACCTCTGTATGCGCCTTATTATATTTATTACTGTACTCTATATCGTATTTTGCAATTTGCTCTTCCCCTATTAAAATATTCAAATCTTTTGCAAAACCATTCCATTTGTCAATATCTAATTCATCATACTTAGCAATGGCTAAATTTATTTTATCTTTATAGGATTTATTTATTTCTATTGCTGTAGTACTTTCTAAATACCTAACAAACTTATTGCTAAAATTATCTGGCTTAATATTTTGCACCTCTTTACAAATTTCTTTTAATTCTTGCTTCTTTGTATTTAACAAATCTTTAAAACTTCTATATAATTCATCATTATACTTTCGATAATATTTTTCTACTTTATCTTTATTAAATTCAACACTGATTCCATACCAACCACTTAACTCGTTAACTTTCTCCATTATATCCCATAATAGCTCTACTTTTAAAGTATTTATTATATCTATTAATAATTTATTGCTCTCGTCTTTATTTTCACTTATTTTAGCTTCATCAAAATTTCTTATTATCTCTATAAGCTCTTTTATATCTACGTTGCTTGTAACAAAGATACTTTTTTCATTATCAATTAAAAAATTTCCTATTCCTTTATCTTCACTTACAGCTATTTTGAATTTTTCTACTTTATTTTTATATTTATTATATTTTGCATCATATTCTCTAACTTGAGCATCTAATACTGTTAATATTTCAGTTCTAAATTTTTGCTCTATTACTTCCTTACTCTTACTAACTTCACTTTTAATTGTAGCTTTAAATTTTTTTCTAAATTCTACGTATACTTGCTCCCACTCCGATTTAAATCCTAAAATTTTTAAAAATACCCATATGTAATTTAGATATAGATAATATAAATTTAAACTTTCAACATATTCTTCAACTTTGCCACTATATCCAGTATCTCTAATTTCTTTTGTGTCTATGTTTAAAAATTCTTTATTGATTTCAGAACTTGTTAATTTTCCAAGCACTTTAAACAATTTCTTTGCTAATTCCTCAACTGAATCAGCTTTAAATATATTCCATAAACTTTTTGAATATTTA
Source organism: uncultured Alphaproteobacteria bacterium (assembly GCA_903887235.1). Taxonomy (GTDB): domain Bacteria; phylum Pseudomonadota; class Alphaproteobacteria; order Rickettsiales; family Midichloriaceae; genus Aquirickettsia. The sequence goes on from CAISOX010000090.1 coordinate 22,720, forward strand.
TGTGCACCTATGAACGTGTAGCCTTCCCAATCTTTATTTATATTTTTTATTATTTGCTCATCCCAACCCAAATTACTTTTTATATCTTTTCCAATACTGATTAATTGCTCTTCTGTAGATATACTTACAAACTCAAGGCCTCTTTGCACTATCCTTCCTCTTAGCTCTTCTCCTTCTAATCTCACCCCAGTGAATAAGCTAAAATTTATCATTATTTGAAAAAAGATTAAAAACTCCTTAAAATTTTCAATCTTTTCTACTTCATTTAGAGCCTCTAAATATTTAATAACTAATCTATCTCTTTCTTCTTCCTTACTCCAATTAATAAATATTGTATTTACAGTCTTTATGCATCCTTGTAAATATGAAGAAAGTCCTTTATCCTCAATATGAGAAATTACTCTAGATTCTAACTTGTCATATACTATTTTGTATCTTGTATCATCAACGGCATCAGTCACTTCTACATAATTATTTTAATTATTAATTCTGGCCTAATAACTTTTACTCCCCACATTATATCCATCTTTACATTTACCTTATCATATGCGTAATCTGTCCATTGCGTTACCCTAAATGTAAAATCTCCTGTGTTCATAAGCTTAGATTTTTCATCAAGTGGAGCAGGAGGCGCTATTACCAACTTTACTGCTTCTTTATGAATGTAATACCCTACATTCCTACTTACTATCAATGGATTTGATATTGGGTAGATTTCAAGTATCCTATTCTCTAATAACTTTTTTAATACTTCCTTATCATCTATTGGTAATAATTTCCCTTCTAGGTATACATCATAGCTTGCATTTTCATCTTTCCATTCTTTTAGAGCTGTTCCAGCATTCATTCTATTTTGAGCTCTCCTCTGTACCCTAGTTAAATCAAATTCAAGACTATAATCGTTTCCAGATTTCATTAACAATCCTTGTAACGCCACTCCTGTATCTTTTTTTTCGTAAAATAAATGACCAAATGTAAGTCCATCTAAATATACTTTTTTCTTAAGGTAATTTTCTATGTGCTCTTCTTGCTTTTCATATGAATTTATCACCTTTATCTCGTCATCTGTTGGAGAATCTACATTCTTTGCTACTGGCTTCTTTGCTTTTTCTAGCGGTATAATTAGTGTTATTTTATCTGAAGCAGTAGTAAAACTAGCTCCACTTACTTTAACTTTCAGTATATTTATTACATACTTAGTTGCATCATTATTTGCTAAACTTATACTTGTCTCCTTTACTCTGTATACGTTAAAATCCTTAAGTATACTTGGACTTTCGTATATATGTGTGCCTCCACTAATTGTAGTAATATATCCCTTCTCTAATATCTTTGCTGGATACTGAGTTGTATTTAATCCAACCAGTTCATTGCTCAAGATTGTATTTGCATCACTACTAAATAAAAAACTACATCCAGTTGATGGTATTCCTATCTTTGTCGCAACCCCTCTTGTTGCATTTATTTTAGGTATCGTCTTTAATTTATCATTATATATATCAGGATTATTGATATAACTTGATACCGTAGCTACATTACTATCAATTGCTTGTATCTTCGATAAAATTGTCCTATCTATGTGCTCAGATAATGTCGCAGCCTGAGGCTTAATTACATTATTATGAAAATCACTCAATGTCATATCTAACTGTACTTCCTTAAAACTGTAACTTGTATCTATACCATCTTGCCACTCGATCCTTACTGGTATACTTGTCTCGTTTATTTTATTTACTGCATCATATTCAACCTCACCATTTTTCCCTCTGCCAAATACATGATTGTCTCGCCTAATTTTGAATGTGGTAAAATCTTTTACATTTATAACGTCTCCAATCTGTCCAAACTCTTTGCTCAAATTTGTGCTTACTATATTTTTCATCACCAGCTCATGCCTCAAAGCAACAGCCCCTTCTTTTGCAAATATTTCTGGTGTTAAAAAATTATTTATATTATTTCTAATTGTCATTCTTTTCTCCTATTCTTTATTTTGTAAATCCTTGTTCCCTTAAAAGCTCTTTCTCTCTATACGCTAAATATGTTTCGAAATCTGCTTTTTTTAAATCTTCTACCGATGTCATTCCTGTACTACCACTATCTTTTATTTTATCTATTGGCTCTGGTGCATCACTAAAATACTTCTTTCCTTTTTTTGCTTTAATCTCTCCATTTTTCTCCATTATCATATCTCTCCTCCACATCGGGTCTGATATATTATATAATCTTGATAATTCATCAGGATTTTCTAGTAAATTCTCCAGTATCTCCGGTGCATTATCCATTAAAAATAATTCTGGTACTCCATGTATTGTTAAGCCTGATAATTTGCCACCATGCTCACTCTCTTTTAATATCTTTTCTGCTTTCTCTGGATTTGACTGCTTGTACTTTGCAAAATTCTTTCCAAAATTATCAAGCATCTCTCTTGTATACTCTCTTACCTCCCTATCTTTCTCCTGCTTCTGCGCTTGTTGCTCAACTACTTTTGCCACAGATGCCTCAACATGTGGTATCATTTTATCTACTATTTTACCAGTGTCTAGCTCACTACTTTGTGTCGGCTGAGTACTTGTAGCATAAACATTGGTTGCCTGTGATTTCTCAGCATTAACTGGGATTGGTCTATTATCTATAGATTGTTGGTTGTCTACTGGATTAATATCGCTCATTAACTATAATATACTGTTTTCGCTAATAGCATACTATTATAGCTCTAGTTACTTTGCAACTACTTTATTAGCTTTTTTACAATATTTTTAAAAGTGATATCTAATTCCCATCATGAAGTAATGTGCATGGCTTTTTATTTTTACTTCATTACCACCTTCTTCTTTAAAACTATCTTTAAAGCTCTTCTTAAATTTATACGCTAAATCTATGGTAGCATCTGGCGTGTCGTTATGTGCAAATGATACTCCCAATCCTAAAGTATAAAATGGGTTAAATTTACTTTTATATACATGAGAATCGCTGTATTCATTACGATATTCTACAGTCTCTACTATTTTGTCTTTTTCTTTCCCATCTTTATCTTTTTCTTTCAGATGCTCTGCTTTTGTTATAGAATTAACGCCTTGGCACTTTGTCTTAACTTTTTTGTTTGCAACACCAATACCTCCTAAAACAAAAGGTCTAATACCTTTAAATAAATTAGGAAAGTCATAATAGCCGTTTATACTTAAATCTAAATCTCTAGCTTCTATTTTTATCTCCTTGCTGAACTCAGTGACTCTTTCAGCTTTATGCGTAGTAACTGGTATAGGGGAAATTTCTTTTAAACTATCAGGCTTATAATTATAACTTGATTTATCAGCACCAATTTTAAAGTCAAACCTAATATCATTAGTAAACTTGTAACCTAACCCTATACTGCCTATAAATCCTCGATTAGATTCTATTTTTAATCCCTCAGGCATTCTTGTTTTCATAGAATTATAAATACTTTCTTCTAACTTACTACTATTTTTTCCAAAACCAAAATCTCCAACTATGTAAAATCTGTTTTTTAGATCTTCAGAGTTTGCATTATAATTAATACATAACCCTACAATCAATCCTATTATATACTTTTTCATTTATTTCTTTTGTAAAATTACACATAAGTAGGGTATTTTATGAATTTACATAAGTCAAGCAATTTACCTCAAAATATTCTTATATTTGTTATACCATTTTAATGTTTTATCGTGAAAGAATGGTACGCCGCTATTTCTTCCAATGTATCCTGGACCATAATCCTCCTGATCGTACCTTTGTATTCTATAATATTGATCCATTTCCCTTATTCGACTTTCTACTTCGCCATTATTTTCAATAAATTTCATTATTTTTTCAAATCCATGAATTAGACCTCTTTGTGATGATATTATTATCTCTCCTAAGTTTGTATAATTTATACCCCTTAAAGCTCTGATAAATCCATCTTGATTCATCTCAAATCCTGCACTATATTCACAAGGAAAGGGGCTTCCATAAGATGTTTTTTTATTTGGTCTGCTTTGATATGGAGTCATTAAGTTATTGTACATCAATAGGCCATTTTGATGAACAATAATTCTATCGTCATCATGATTGTGAGATAAGTAGTATATATTGTTACTATATCTTACATCCGCTCCAGAATAAAATGAATAAGGCTTTCTATATGTACTTTTTTTAACAATATCACCGTGAATTGAATTTAAATCTATAACTAAACTTGTCACCATTGAAATTATATGCCTTCTTTCAAAAGTATATATAGCATAAAATCTAGCATTCTGATCGCCAACAGCCTCAATAATCCTATCTACCAGTAGCTTATATTCTTTCTTTATCTGCTCCTCTGCCTTTACAATTATGGTGTTTTGCATCGTCTGTACTTTCTGATGTACTTCATCAAATTTTTCATAATCCTTCATTACTTCTACCATCATCCCAGCAGTTTTCTCACCAAATCCATCTACTTCTTGACTCCTCAGTACTAGTGCTTTCCTATCTCCTATAAATACCTCTTCAGCTTTTTTATTCTCTTCTTGTATTAATTCTTCCATTTCTACAACCTCAGACTCTACTTTACCAATTTCTTTTTTCTTATAATATTCTTCTTCTAAATGTCCAAAATCTCTAAATCCATTTTTCTTTATAGCTTTCTCAATTTCTGCTTCTAGTAATGTATTGAATGATACATATGTATCTCTTGTTATTTTTGCCTTATCTTTAGCCTCAGCTAACTTTTTTTCATACCTGCTCAACCTATTATCCTTCCATTCTATATTACTCACTTCAGTTACAATTGGCTGTACTAAATTTTCTACTTTGTGTTCTATCTCCTTTTTATCTTTTTCTATATAATCACCTAATTCCCTCAGATTTCTTTGAAGTGTAGATATTTTTTCATCATATTCTTTTTGTGCTACAGTCATCCCACTTGTATCCACATTTATCCTCTTGTTAAATTTCTCCTTCATTACTTCCAGTGCATTATCGATACTTTTTGTATCTACCTTGCCAATTCTTTTTTGTTTAAGCACATCTAGTTGCTGCTCTATTGAATCATATATTATTTGCGAATTATGTACTTTTATAGAGTCTAAGACACTCCCATATGTACCCCTCTTATTTTCTAACACTCCCTTTAAATATGTGTCCGTCGTCCAAGCTTTCCTTATATTTATTTGTGCTTTAAGGCTTTGTACTTTTGATTCATAATCGTAAATTACTCTTTTATATATCGCATTGTAACTCCTTCCATTTGATTTTAGTACATTTACACTTACCATAAAATATTGTCGCCATTTATGTTCTATAAATACATAATCCCCCTCTAACTTACATAATTTACTTTTATCTGGATGTTTCCATCCCTCATCTTCCATAAATAAATAACTATGTATCCAATCTATAGTTTTGTTTATAAAACTAGACCATAAAAAATTCATCTGTCCATCTTTGTATAACGGATGTGTAAATGGCACTATTCTTTGCCCATAATCTCTATTTGGAACAAATTTATGCAACCTTACATCTCTATCTATGTTTTTTAGCCTAAACAATATTCCTTCTGGGTATTTTAGCGATATTGTCATTAAACAATTTATCATATGTGTGAAAAATGCCGCCCAATCCCATGGCATAAAATGCATATTCTTATGGTCTTGCCCTATTATGCCTAAAGGAGATAAGGGAACTATTGGCATTGGGATTTGAAATTCTGCCCTACATGGCAAACCGTCTACATGCTTATGTAAATTCGCTATTCTCTCTAACTCTTCTTCTAATTTCTTTTCTTGCTCTTCAAGACTATTCATTACTTAAGTATTATAATGCATAGCAAAATAATAAAATTAATCGCTGCTAATATTATTCCCGCGATTACTAACCTCTCAATACTAATTAGCTTATTTAAAATTATTCCTAAATATGCATTTATTACCTCTAGTGGAGTATAACTCTCCTCTTTTACTTCTCCATCGCTATTGTTATCATGACCAATATCCAAGCTACTGTCTCTTGAAACATCTCCATAAGTCAGCGCATCCTTTAATGTTATTTCTTTCTCTTTTTTCATTCTAACTACATTTTTTTATTTGTTCAATATAATAATCTATTCCATGCCTCTTTGTCATAAACATTGAAGCTATTACCTTAAGTATATCAAATTTTTCTTTATCAAATAATCTTTCCATTACTATTTGAGCTCTCTTTGGTATTACGTAAATATCTCCGCAACATTCATAACCATAAGGAAATAATCCTACATAATCTTCTTCTACATAAAAATTTCGTATTATTGGCTTAGATGCAAAATGATGTATTTCCTTTATTGGTTTGCAACTACCAAAAGTTATTGCTTGCACATTACTAAATACTGGTGTACATTCTAGAGGGCGTTTGATATCGCCTCTTTCATAAAGATCACCACTACTCTCACCACTACTCTCACCACTACTCATACAGAACCTCTTTAATGGGGTTCTGTTATACATACTAAGTGCAAATAGTTGCGCTAACGCTCCTCCCATTGAATGCCCTACAACATATAAGTTGCATTTTACAGTAGTATTCCATGTAAGCTCAAGCAAAGTATTTATTAACTTATAGTAAACTATCATTAATTTTAAAAAATATCCTTGATGCACTTTCCCAAATAATGGAACGTCTATACTTCTTCTTAAAAAATGTGGCACTATGTCAAATACTTCTAACTCTGTACCATTAAAAGCTACATAGATATCATTGCCATCTTTTTTTATAAGTACCTCTGTGTCTGCTTTTTTTATATAAAAAAATCCTTCTTTAGGATTATCCTTATGCCTAAAATGCACCTGCTTACATAATTTTGCTACTTTCTCTATATCTTTTATTTCCATCATAAATCCAACTTCTCTTTAAATTCTTTTGCCATGTCTTTTTTTGAAGCTTTCTTTAACTGCCTATATATCTCCGGCTCTATAAATGTACCACTCCATATACCAGCTAACCCACTCATCGCTTCTTTCTGTTCATTAATATATGGACTATCATATTTAACATAAGCTAAAGCATATCCAGCTTTTACCATTTCTTGATTAATATCTACTTTACCATCATAACAAATACTCAAACTTCTTTTATATTTATCACGCCCTACTATTTTGCAGCTTATATCTTTTCCTAGTACTAATTTTTCAAGATATTCCTTGGATTTTACTCCACAATCCCAAAATTTACCTTCTGCTGTCTTACACTTTTGTTTAATCTCTGGTGCATCTATATATTGCATCCTTAATCTATAATTACCAGCTCTGATTGTGTCTCCGTCAGTTATACTCACTTTATAATCTCTTAACTTTATTTCTTCTCCATGCACACTTACTAAAAACATTCCCTGCATAAATATTATTGCAAAAATTTTAATCATCTTTCCCCTCATTCATTTTTTTTATTATTTCCTTTATAAATTTAACTTCTTCCTCTGTTAGCTTTGCTGCTGGTATTTCATTATTAGGTTTTTCTTCAATACTACTTGCAACAGCTTTCATTACTGAAAATATTTTATTCTTATTTGCCATCTACCCCTCAAAATGGTATATAATCATCTTTTAATTCAGCCTCTAACTTCTGATCGCTTTTCTCAGGTGTTATAAATTTTACAACCTTGTTCTTGGCTGGATATCCTAATTGTTCAGGCTCTACTCCTATCTCAACCTCACACACTAAACCATTAATTTGCTCATAACTTTCTATATTTAATTTTTTCTTTGCTTCTTCTGAATCATCATTGCTTGATATTCTGTATGCAGATCTAATTATTTTTTTTAATTCAACTCTTCCCATTCGTCCCCACACGTTACCTTCTGCGTCTTCTTTCTTTCCTTTAATGCCAATTTTATGGTATATCTTGCGATTACTATACTTACCATTTTTAATTGCTAGGCATAAATTTAGATACTCAGCTTCACTAGTTTTACTTTTTGTAATTAAATTACCATCACTAGCTATAATCTTTACATCTACTTGCGCAATCTCTCCTGTTGGAATTAAATCATTTTGACCTTCTGAAATATTGTATAAATCCACCATCTTACTCCTTGTATATATTGTTATATATTTTTTCAGCCTCTATTAAATATGTTTTAATAAATATTTCATCATACTTAACTATATATGGCTTCACTCTCGAATCGTTTTTGTTGTATGCAATTATTATCGCCTCATCTTCTATTTCTTCATCCCATGTTTGACGCCATAACCAAATGTAACACATAAGCTGAACCTTAATATGCTCAGAAACTACATCTTGCAACAATAAGCCGTAGTTCATGTCGCTCATTGATTTTATGTCGCAGATATATTTTTTCCCATTCTCATCCTTAATTGTAAAATCTATCTTTCCTTTTAAAAATTTATTCTCTAATGTTAGTTGTTCATCTTCTATATAGAATGAACCTTCTTCCATTAAATTAATTAGATATTCTTCTATCAAATGCCCCAGTTTAAATAATCTAACCTTTGTTGCACTTAATTTCTCTTTAGCTTCTTCTTTATTTATGTAGGCTTTTAAATCCTCTTTCCCTGTCTCTCCAAGCACTTTGTATAGTTGACTTATAGGAAGTTTACCACTTCTTAGTTTTGGCTTATCTTCATGCACAGGATTATCTCTGAAGAATTTCTTTAATTTCTTTTCTATTTCAATCATATCGCTACTTTATCCCATATACCATAAAGCTCATTCCAAAAAGTCTTTGTTTTTTCTTCAATTACCTTTTCACCTTTGCCTGTCATATTGTATATCTCAGCATAGAGCGGCACTCTACTCTTAACTTGTTCGCAAAATGTATCACCAACAGTATATAAATTAGTTGATATCCCCTTCTTATCCTTAACTACATCTTTCCCTAAGTAAAAACAATATGGCACTAACTCTATTATTGAACTCATAGCACCCTTACTTATTCTTGGCTGCACCATGTCGTAAGGCTCTTGCCCCCTTCTTTTGACTTGCTTATCCTTAGAATGCGCAATTAATACTAAATCTACGTCCTTCTGTATGCTTAGCGCTATACATTTATTCACTATGTTCATTACTTTTTCCTTAACTAATGCATAGCCAGCTCCATATGCAAAATCAGCTAAAGTTTGAATCTCCTTGTTTCCCAAGGCTTTTTGTTGCTCTATAACCGCTTTTTCCATATATTCGTCAATTCTAGTCAATGAATCTATCACTAGCGTTTTGAATTCTACCTCACCCTTAGGATCTAATTTTTCATCTAAAAATTTATGCAATTCTGTTACTGAATTTTTTGATGCTTCATTAAATCCTATAATTGGGAATGACTTTTTTTTATCTTTAGGAACTCCTACTGTTCCATTTTCTAAGTCTATAAAAAATGGATCTCTTGCATATTTTGCAAATGTTGTTTTACCTACTCCTGCTTGCCCGTAGATTATTATCTGTAACGACATGTTATGTAATTATACTGTTTTCGCTCATATATACATTAGTATAGTTATTTTCTTTTTGCAAGAGGAAATTTATTATTAATTAGTTACTTATAATATGTAAATGGGTCCTCATCCGTCTGCCCTTCATAATCAGTCCCTCCTAACTGTCCTAATATTTTCTTCTTCATACTCTCTTGTGCTAGTGGATTTTGATAATTATTAACAGATTTGTCGCCTTGTATAACTGGGCTTCCTATGCTACGAAGGTAAGCGCTTTTTCTTGCCTCCTCCCTCATTTTATACACATCATCAAATTCTTTATATGTTGGGTCTGCATCATGAAATATACCTGATTGAGGTAAATACTGCGCATACTCAGGCTTTATAAACCCTTTAAAATAATCTACTTTCTTTTCATAATCATCATAATTATTTTTATAACCATAATGATCGTTTTCTACTTTATCGTAAATTTTATTTATAAATTCCTCTCTCTGTTCAGGAGTTAAATATTTTTTATCTTTTGCATTTAATGCGTATTTATTCATTGCGTCATTATAAAATGTTGAGACTGTACCTATCCTTGCCTTCAACTCACCTTCATGTACAGCCGATACTCTTGCCGCATCTCCAAGTGCTTCAGCTAATCTATCCATTGCTGCTATTGCTTGGCTATCATAATATGCTGGTGTCTTTGAATCTTTTGCGCTTTTTAAATTACTTACAATATGATTAGCTGATGCTAATACCTTTCTATGAGCATTCCATATTTTATCATGCTTATCCATTAAAGGCTTAATTTGCTGGAACCCTATTGTCTTAGCCTCTCTTTCTTTTTCATTCCTTAGAACTTGTTCCGCCATTCTCTCATCATTTCTATTTTTCCGCTCAAATTCTTTATACCTTAATTCCTCAAGCCTATTCCTTCGCTCTTCTTCTCTTGCCTTCATTTCTTCAGCTTTCTGCGCTCTAATCATATTCCATATCTGCAAAGCCTGTGCCAGTTGCTCAGCTTGCCTCTTCCTGTTATCCGTTAATATTATATCTCCTACTGTCGTCATATCAATATACTCCTCCACCTCTCATTTGCTTTAATAATGCATCTTGGAATCTACCACCGTACAGTTTTTTATCTAAATAATCATTTGCCACATTTCCTATTGTATTTGACATTATATTTCCATATTCTTTCCACTTCTGCCCCTGTACATTTGCTCTATTTTGACCAAATCCAGCCATGTTCCTCTCGTATCCACTCTCAACATTTCCCAGCGCATTCGCCTGCGTATTTGCTAAACTTGATACTCCTGATGCAAAAGCTTCGGGCATCTTCTGTGTTTGTGATAATGCACTCGCTCCGCTTCCTGCAATTGAATCCCTTGTCTTGTTATGCATGTCTGTTAACTGGCTTACTGTGTTTAATCCGTTATTGTATATAGCATTCGCAGCCATGTCATTGCCTGTGCTAGAGCCATATAATCCCATTCTTGCAAGCATTGGTCTCATTCTTTGCTCTGTCTGCTCCTGTATTGCCTTAACAACTGGATGATTAGTTAAGTCTTGTGGATTTAGTCTCTCCCTCTCGTGATTCTCTAGCTCATTTGCCATATTTCTAGATATTCGCTTACTATCCTCGTAAAATGGATTAGCATACTCTCCTAGTAATTCTTTAATGGCTTTTGACTTTTCTTCTTCTTTTGCTAAATATTCTGCACGCATTCTCTCTTGATGCGCCATCGCTTCCCTCATCATCTTTTCTTGCGCTCTTGCAGAATTCCTTGAACCAAAAAAACTTGCAACTCCTGATAAAGCCGATGCTGCTAATGGTATCCAACTCATTATTCATATTATACTGTTTTCGCTACTGTCAGCCTATAACAGTTGAAATTTTTTGACAAGCTTTTTTTTACTAATTTTTTCTAACTCTTCAGCTAACTTTCTTCTTTCTGAACCGCTAAACTCTTTTACTTCTTTTAGTAAAATTTTTGCAGTTGCGCTACAATGCATTGATATGTTATACGGATTCTAATATAAAACCCCCCACTCTTCAAGAACTTCCTTAACATTTCCTAAACTTCTTACAACACTAAACCTCTGCTCATATGGCAATAACCAGTAATAATAAAAATCCTTCTGCTTCTCACTTAATCTACCATCTTTGTACTTCACTTCCATAAATCCATTCCCACCCTTCCAGAAAAATACAAAATCAGGAACTCCAGATATTACTCCCATAGCTTTTCTTTTTGCCAACATATAATGCATATTTGTTTTGCTGGAATGATCGCACTCATTTGCCACATGGAACCAACCTGCCTTTAGTTTACCTTCTATACTGCTTACTTTGAGAAAGTTTACTATTTCTGCGCATAGCCCTGTTTCCCCTTTCAGTTTGCTCGCTGAAATACTTTCTCGCCCCATACCAACTCCAAGTACACGAAATGGAAGCTTGCTGTCACTAACTTGCACTACCTAACCTCTCTTTCCCTTGTTGTGCCTGAGCCTGCATTTCCATTTGTGCCTGCTGTTGTTGTTGCTGTAATTCCATCTGCCTTTGATGAGCCTGTTGCTGTAACATCATTTGTATCTCAGGTAATTTCTTAGACCTCTCCACCATCTCTTCACGATTACTAACATCCATGTTCTCTGCTATAATATCAGAAAAATATATGCGATGTGCATCAGGTAATAATTCTACAAATTCAAGTATATTCCTAAGCTGCTCCGCTCTCTTAGTTTTCTGCGTTATTTGTGCATTTACTTCAATATCGTAATGCTTAAAATTTTTATCATGAATATCTTGCTCCGCTATTGCTATCTTTTCACTTTCCTCTTGTATCTTCTGCTTGTGCTCCATTACTAGTGCGGGATTTTGTTGCGTCCCATTTAACATTAATGCCTTCTCTCTCCCATCTACATCACGTATTCTTATTATTCTGTATGTGTCAAATATTGACGGTATTATCTGCAGAAATAACTTCCCTATGCTTGCAAAACTATTTTGAAAATTATCTAAAAAATGATACGTCGATATGTCAGACTGACCAATCCTTGCTGCTATCGCTTTCCCCGATGTTTCGTTAGATGTATTACCTAATTTTGCAGAGTATATTCCTGTAGTGGATGATAAATCTTGCTTCACTCCTCCTAAATGCCTCTCTATCTCTGGCGGGATCTGTGCAAATGGCATCCTTGTTGGTGGTGGGGCTTCCATACCATCATCAGTGCGTGCCTTATACGTCACTACTCCATAATTATATTTATGTAGGCTCTTCCATTTATTCTCAACCCCATCTAATGTTCCTTCTACCGCTACAAATGGAGTTAAACAGGTGTTTAATATATACTCAAGTATTGTATTATTGTAGACATTGTACATCCTTTGCGGGTCTTTTGTATGCCTTATGATGCCATAATATACTCTTTTGCCTCTTTCTATGTATTTAGCTCCGTATACAGGAACTACTGGAATTTGTTCGCATGCAAGCTCTTTTTCTTCTAACACCTCGCTTTCCGTTATCTTATAGTACATAACTTTTGGTATCTTCCTCTTACTTATCCTAGCTATTTGCTGGTTATACTCAAGCTTCTCCCAATCAGTTAAGTCTTCCCAATACACTATTCGCCCGTCATTTAATCCAACTAGAGTTTTTTCTTTTTCTTCAATTCGATAATATTCAGCTATTTGCACCATATCTTGATTTAGTATATAATCAGAATCTTCGTGAAAAATTGATAAACTACTCGATGCTTCAGGATATTGCTTTTTGAAATCTTTTTTCTTAACAGTCTTAAGTATAAAACAATATTCCATATCCTCAGCTAGCTCTTTCTTTGCTGTAGGGTCTATATATAACTTGTTCCATGTCTCCCTTATTGCCTCAACCGCTATATCCTGCTCAAAGCTTTCATGATGCTGATACTCTGTGTTTATCCGAATAGCTCCCATTCCAGCTATAACAGCATCCTCATATGCCTGTATGGCTTCAGTGTTAATCTTTGCTCGCCTTTCAATGTAAGAAACTATATCCTGCACTATTGCTACAGTATGTGCATCTGTATTGCCTATAGGAGATAATTTATTTGCTAATTTATTCTGCCTCTGCTGATTAACTATTAGCTGTATAAATTGAATTAATAAATGTATAGACACGCAGGGTCTGCCCGCATCCTCTCTGTCCTTTCTTAAATTCTCTTCCCATTGCGCTCCCTCTTTGTGAAAAAATAAATAATCTTCTCGACATGCATTATGATTCTCTCGCCAATAATTGATGCTTTCATGTAATCGCTCTTTGGCTTCTATCAAAAACTCGTCTTTGCTCTGACCACCATATTTAAACTTTAGCACTTACTTTTTGTACTGTTTTCGCTGTGCTTATAGTAAGCTATGTTAGAGCTTGTGTCAATTCTCTACTTTATGCATGATATCTATATATAAAATATGAAGTAAATCAACACTCTTCTCTGTTATATTTCTATAACAATAAACCCTTACTTTATTATTAATTCTAAATTTATAAACACTGACATTTTCTACTGCTAATTTAGTATATGTCTCATTATTTTTAATTCTCACTAAACCCTATTCCTTTCCTATAGATAATAAATCTTGTATACTGTAATTTGATAATTTCTTTAAACAGCTAATTAGTTGATATAAAACTTCTTTATCATTTTTAAGTTGGTTTAAGTTCTTTTTTTCTAATTTAACCAAAGAAAAATAACAACTCATAACATGAGCAACTCTTCTGTAATTATCTTTTCGAGAGTTTCATATGCATATTTCCACTGAATCTCGCTATGACTTTTTCTCATTAATGCATAGCCAGTATATTGACCTTTATCATCTATAACTAAATCTACTACCGCTTTTATCTGTATTGGCAATTTAAATGTTGGATTCACCCTTTGTCAACCCTATTTCGCCCCTCAATATTTATTATGGTGGAGACGTTGAGTACTACCCTCAAGTCCAAAAGAGATTAAGTTATTACCTTCTTCTGACCTTACACATTTTAGGGCTAAATTATAATGTTTGGCTAAATATCCTGATGTGTAACATTGTCGATATTATTACTAGATGAGAAATTATGTAATAGCTCTAAAAAGCTCTCATTGAAATATGGATAGCTAATTTCTTTTATTTGTAAAAGCTCGTCATGATGCCCTGTTGGTGAGCCATCACAGTTTATGCCTGTTTCTGGCCTCAATACTTGCATGAGTCTGTGAGTATAGTCAATACCTATTTCAGAATGCATTATTGCATTAATGTCTAATGGTACTGGAGGAGTTACCTCACTGACATCAGCCTCTCTCACCACTTCATCTTTACTTGTATGCGCACCATTTTCTGCGATACATGCCATATTAGCCTTCCACCTTATCGCCTTATCGCTTACTTCTTCCCAGGTACTAGTTCCACTTCTTCTTGCTGCTATCATATCTAAAAATGTATAATGCGCACCTATCCGAACTTCATCTAAAGAACAATAATATTCACTATCTTTGTCATCTACTTTAAATTCTGCAGCAGACATGCCTTTTAATTTTTGACCTGTAAAGTGCGACCTTTCAGTTGCAAATATATCTACCCCTTTTTTCTGATTATCTATAAGTGTTTTTTTAGTAATTGAACTAATACACTGAATTGATGGCATATCTGAAATAAAAAATCTCAAACTTTCCCCAGCTCGAACTACACTTGTTGGAACCTGAGGGCTAATTTTAGGACCATGAACAATTTGATGACCATAAAAAAATATACTATCTGTCTTACATGGACTTCCTTTATCTAATGTGCACTCTATTTTAGCATCTATCATGCTTTCTCTTAAAGTATAATCATATACATTTTCTATTTTTTTAGTTTGATGAGATGCAGCATGCGCTATTATGCTACTACCTTGTTCTAGCATCTGAACAACTCCAAATTCTATATCTTCAGTGGTAGGATTATTTATGTCGCAAACTTGGAGATATATAGAATGAGCATGGATATCGTTATCGTGAAAAATTTTATTTTGAACTCCTAATTCTTTCGCAATATTTTTATCATATGTGCAGGTTATTATAGCCCCCAATACTTTAAGTACCACATCTATTGGCCCGCCTTTGATTTCAAGTAATGATTTTTCTTTATTTTTAGGTAGCTTCTCGTTTTTTAAATATTCGTCCTTATTTTCCTCAAGATATTTAGCTCTTTTCTCCTCCATCTCTTTTCTTATTTTTTCTTTAAATTCCTTTTCAATTGCTTTTTGTCTTCTATAATTCTCACCAATTGCTCTTAATATTTCATCAGATATTTTATAATCTCTAAATCCATTATTTGGTATAATTTGTAAAGAGCTGTTAGTTATATAACCTTTTGAATTTTCTGGTCTCATGTTATATTAATTTATAATTGTATTCACACTTGATCCTAGTTATAAACTATAGAATGTCAACAATATAATTTAATTGCATATTGCATATCCTTATTAATACCTTGAAGTTAATTTGCTACAGCTCAAGTTCATTTTATAAAAATTTTAGAAAATTTTAAAATTTCTCACACGCAGACCTATATACATACCCTTATCTCAGCAACCCCTCATTTTAAGGTATTCTTATATAATTTAGACCACCCCCCTTAGTGCCAATAAGCCTTGTAATATCCATATAAAGGTATGTACGTAGAGATAGAACAAACTAAATGCCAAATACACGTAATATCTGTATTTTTATTATTTATTTGTCTTTAAAGTGTAATCTAAAGATATATATTGCTTGGTTGCTTATTTAGGTAAAAGCTATAAGCCTTTATTCTTCTATGTTATAGGACTCTAATTTGTAGTAGGCGCACTGACTACCAGTCAGATGGTCGGTATTAATTGCAACCAATCGTTGCCAAATTATTGCCTTACCATTACTTCATTATCAAATTGAGAGCGATTCTCATTTGCAATTACTCATCTATTTTCTACAACATTTCAATATCATTTGCAACTATTATTTTCTTATCTCATGAAAATTATTTATCTATCATACACAATTCAGAACTATTCTCATTTACTTGGTCACATGCTTTATCTCTTTGCATATAAGAATTAAACGCATCATTTACCATTTTCACTACCTTGTCCGAATCTTCACGAATAAGCGTTGTCAACTTCCACTGCAGGTCAGGATGTATTCTATTCGTTAGAGCGTACAAAAATACTGAATCAATTTCAAGCACTGAACACAACAATGACATTCTCTGCGGTGATGGAAACATCTCATTTGCCATATACTTTGATAACGTAGCATTATAACACCCTAAATATTCCTTTAAGTCATTATATTTTATTTTCTTATCTATTCTTTTTGCCTTGATATACTCTCCAAAAGTTACAGTCGCGTTATTTATTGATTTTAACGAATGCACTTCCGAATCTCTTAAATTTTTCAATTTTTCCTTAACTCTCACGGTATTGCTAAAATAGCTTCTTTTCTTCATTATTTCCTCTTATTAAAAAACTTAATCTCATTATTTTATTTAAATGTTTAAATAAATACTTGCAAAACAATAAAGGCTATTATATACAATGATAAATAACGAGGTACTAGAGATTATTTTCCTAGTTTAAGTATATTACTACTCGTTAAAAATACGGCTACTGTATACCTCTTGACTGTTTTCGCGAATATCAAATTATACAGTAGCCACCAATATACCAATATACTGTTTTCGCTAGGTCATTTTAGCGAAGCATTTTATATTTGTCAAGCAATACTTACAATAATACTCCAATATCTTTTAGTACTTATTTTAACTGATAAGTGCTTTGTGCTTAATTGTTTCTCAACATAAATAAAATCATAAAGCAGCCTGGACGCACAGTAAATTCAGTGCACTTATTTAAACACTGTTTTTAAGCTCATACAGAGCTTTTTGCACTTCGTATAGTTTATTTCCTCATATTACTCAAACAACATATCTCTACGCTCATTAAAACACGCACTATTCAAATAATAAACATTGCCTGTAACAAGTAAATGTTAATTATGTGACAACAGCTTACCAAAATATTAACATCTTCCTAACAGGCAAATCTTATTGCCAATATAAAAGAAGGTGAGTTTTAAAATTGGAGGTGGTGATGGTATTTATATTTTTTTCTATCACTCAACTAACGTATGTACGCAAATATTACGAAGTAATATAATAATATTATACATATCTCCACTCCTCCACCATCTCCACCACTTCCATTTACTCATGCTTTCAAGGGTGAAGGTACTTACACCATATCGCATACCACTTTCTCTACTCAAGTAGGTCGGATAAAACAAAGTCAGCATATAACCACTAGTATAAAGCCATAATCAACTATAAGTATACATACACCATACCAAAAAATCAACATCATGGCAAAAAGGGCAATACAGAGAATTGCTCTAAAAACAGCGTATTTTGAGAGGTAAAAAAAACAGTGATTTTTAACTTCTACGCTGAAATGAAAATCCAGACACTAAATTCTAATTTCAATTTATTCCATGGTAGCATTAATAATCTTATCAATAATCTCCTGAGATACATTTTTCACCATGTACTCAAAAGCCTTTTGTATAGACAACTTCATAGTATCTAATTCAACTTTTATATATATCCAAGACACAGATTTAGGCTTTGACACTTCCTCTGATTTATGCCCCAGTATTTGGCTAATATTATCCTTAGAAACACCAGCATTATATGCAGATGTGCCAAATGTTCTCCTTAAATCATGTGTTCTGATATGCTCCATTGAGGCAAGCTCTAATATCCGTCTAAGTGCCTTTTTCGGCTCTTGAATATGACCACTATGGCTATTCTGGCTATGAAAAACATATTCAGTTAAAATGTCATTTACCACCTGTAACTTCTTCCTATTATTGAGCACTCTTACAGCTTCATCAATTAGCGGCAATGTTTTTGGCGCATTTTTATTTGTAACTTCTATATTTTGCGGTATTTGCCAAATTCTTTTATTAAGGTCCAAGTCTTTCCACCTCATTGAAAGTATTTTCTCACGTCTTTGCCCAGTAAGCAGAGCCATAAATACAAAATGCTTCATAGTACAGTTCTCTTCTACAGATAAAGCTTTAAAGAACCTTGGCAATTCCTCAGGCTCTATATACCTAGCCCTTGACTCCTCATGATATAGTTTAATTCTACTAGCAGGATTTTTAAAATACACATTTTTGAGTTGCCCCCATTCTTCACATTTGTTAATAGCCGCCCTAATATACTGTATAGCTCTATTACCTTGATGTTTACCATGATGTTTGGCTATCGTTTGATGCAATTCTGTTAAATCAAGATTAGTTATTTTATCAATACCAACATTGGCTAATTTAGAATAATGTTTTTTTATATTGTGTTCATATATACTTTTGCTTCTCTGTATCTTTTTTACGTTCTTTTCATCGGCATTTCTCTCAATATGCTTTTCAGTATATAGTTCTAGCACCTGAAACAAAGTTAATTCACTCATTTCCTCCTGCTTAACAACTGGAGCTGCCTTTATTCCAGCATCAATATTCACCCAATCAGAAATAATTTCAAAAGCTTTAGTCCTGGCATTTGGAACGGAAATATAAGGATATTCACCAATTACTCGGGTGCGTAGTAGTCCTGACACTCTTTTTCTTACTTGAAAGCATTTAGTGCCACTCTCGGTGACATAAAGCCATAAACCCTTGACTTTTTCGTCTTTATAGTATTTTTTCTTCATTCCCTGTGGCGGAAGTGGCAAATTATCAAACGTAGCTTTGCTAAAGTTTATTTTAGTGTTGTCTTTATTTTTTTTGTCATTTACAGTATTTCTAATATTTTGATTAATTTTTATTATGTTCATGATTTTAAGTCTCCGTAATGTGATTATCTTAAATTGTTTAAACTTCTTAAACTACTTAATAGTTACACAACATTTAAGTATATTTAAGGAATTTAAGCAATCTTTTTTCATCACAAATGACTTAATTTTACGATACAATTTAAGTAAATTAGGGCTGTATAAAGCTAATTCAGGCTATTGCAATTTTAAAGAATAACTGGCTGTTAACCGTTCGGTCGCTGGTTCGAATCCGGCCCGGGGAGCCA
>CAISOX010000091.1 GCA_903887235.1 uncultured Alphaproteobacteria bacterium
AACACAAAAGAGTTGTTGTCAGTTCTTCAAGAAATAGTACCAAAAGAAAAAAAAGGTAATATTATGACAATAGCAGAAAGATTAGCAACTAGTGGCCCTATAGCAGATAAGATAAGGGAACAAAGTATGAAGGCAGGAATGGAAGCTGGAATGGAAGCTGGTATAGAGGCAGGAATGCAAAAAGGTAAATTAGAAGGTAAGTTGGAAGGTAAGTTGGAAGTAGCAAAAAAAATGCTATCAGAAGGAATTTTAGATAAAAAAATGATAGCTAGTATTACGGAGCTAGATTTATCAGAAATAGAGAAATTAGCTAATTAATGAATTGTAGATTTTTCTGTGCAACATTTTATCACAACCAGAGCGTGCATTAAGGTAGCTGCGCTGGGCCGCCACCTTATACGATAAAGGTTTCCAGTTAGAAGGTAAGAAAATTTTTACGTGCTAAGCTATGTGTGCTGAAAGACCCCCTAACTTTTTTATTAAAATAAAAAAAATGCTTGCGTAAAACTTTAAAATATTGTATTTGACATATATGGTATAATTATAATTTATACATACTATTTTTTAAATATGTATGAAATATTCCAGTTTGCACTTATTCACTTTTTTTTCAAAAACTTGATTTTTTTACCTCTTTACAATTTAATTCTAACAGTCTTAAAAAACTTTTTTATATAAAACTATATAAAATTAAACTTTATCTTGTATAAGCTATATAACTTAGTTATTAAGCCTTCTTTATTTTTACTCTTAAAGAGTAATCATATTTTATAAAACTTGCAACATGTTTATTTACTTTCCCTTGTCAATTTCTATATCATCATTATTATCTATTCCAGCTCCCTCTATTTTTTCTATTATTTTTTTTGCTTCAAAACTTACATTTTTAAATAATGGCTCCTGGTATTTTAGTTTTTCAAAGTCTATCTTTGCTACTGGATAACCACCTGTCATTAACGCATATCCTGTAAACTTTGGTAATGACAATATCTCAGATGCAAGTGCAATACTACGCTCTGATCTATGTTTATTTAAATTTACCCCATCCCTCATTTGATGAGCTCCATATGATAACCCTTCTTTGTATTCTTCTATCTCTTGCGTTCCTATCAGCTGTGATGCCCATTTTGCTGTATCATTATTACCAGCTTTAAGTATTATCTTACTACTACAATTTGATGCTATTGTTTCTGCATCTTGCTCTCCATACCTTCTTGTTAATTGCGATATCGATTGTAACGCTATTACAAAGCATCCTCCAAAGTTCCTCGATACTGTCAATCCCTTCTCTAAACTCGGTAAATAATTAAGTGACGCTACTTCATCAAATATTACCCATGTCTTTGATTTATTTCCTACAGGTAATTCTCCTAAGTTATTTATCACTATATCCATCATTGCACTTATTAATGGCTGTATACTATTGTGCAAACTTGACCTGCTTGATAAAAATACTATATTTTTACTTTCCTTATCTAACAACCACTTCTTAATTGAAAAGTCATTTTTTCCATCATTGTTTATATATTGCAGTCCTTTTAAATATGTCACAAGTAACATTAAAAGGCTTAAAGACGTCTTCTCTGATTTTGGATTTACAAAATTGCCCGCTAAGCTATTTGTTAATAATGAATTTAAATCCTCCATCGGCAATTTTAAACTACTGTATAAATCCTGTGTTTTTAAATTACCCTTCCTGTACTGTAACTTGCATAATTCAGAAAATATCAACCTTGCTCCATTTGGCCAAAATGGATCACCTATTGCATCGCTACCACCTATCAACGCCTCTGCTATTGTTTCAAATTCAGCTTCGTCATCTACTTCATTTAATAAACACCATGACTTAGACCTTTTATCAAATGGATTAATTATAATATCTTTAGCTGGATCATAATATCCCTCAACAAACGCTCCAGTGTAATCATATACTATTGCCTTATCTCCCCTCTCTTTAATTTGCCTGAGTAAATCCTTAATCACTATAGTTTTACCAGTCCCTGTTGTTCCTGCGAGCATCAGATGCTCTGTTTCTCCTCTTGGTGGATAAGTTATTCCTGCAATTGTGTAACTATCATCTATTTTTTCTTTCCTATTGCCTTTTACAATCTTTTTATTCAAGTCTTTACTACTAGTTATTTCCCTTCCTCTTATAAAATTGCTTTTCTTTGTCCTGCCACCTCTTTTAGCTATTATCAAGAATAATCCAAATGCCAATCCCGTGCCTATCAATAATGACTGCCAAGAAAGCTTAAGTAATATTTCAAACATATTTTCAAGTTCATGATCTGTAAGCTTCTGTCTTCTTATTTGCGATGCTTGATAATAATTTACTATTACTTGTTTTTCTAACCTTGACTCCTTCTTCCTTTTTAGGTGATCCATTATTCTTACGTACCTACTTCTTGCAGTCATAGTTGCATCCCTATTTGCAAGTGCTACATACTCATTCTTCCTGCCACTTATGTTATACCACATTGATTGAAACTCTCCCACAACATGCGAAATATGTATCTTATCCACTTGCAAATAACTCATTACTCCAAATGTTGTAAACCACATTATTGTGACCCATAATATCCAGTCCTTTGCAGACTGGCCTCCCATTCTAACAGTATGTCCTATTAACTGCGTTCCTCTGATTATACTCATTTTTTTTCTATCACCTCAATTCCTGACACTCTATCAATCTTATTTACATTAAATGCATATATTATTTGCAGTGTTATCACTAAAATTGCAGTTAATAATATATATGAGTTCGCAGCTTCTCCAGTTAATTCCCTCAAATTCATATAGCTTAAAGCTACCAAATAAAATAATGAGGTCAAATGCAGATAAATTAATCTTTTTATGCAGGTTTTTGCTGTAACTTGCTGTTTGATTTGCAATTTACATATAAATTGTCCTGCCGTACTTTTTGCAGAGCTCGTCCAAAACAATATGTAATATCCAAAGCTTAGCAAAATACCTATAAAATAAACTATAGAAAATCCTATTTTACTATCACTTCCATTACTATCATTTATTGATAATATGCCAGATAATAGAATCACTTGAAACAATATCCCAATTATTGCGCTATCTAGAAAATACGCTATGAATCGCCTAATTGTTATTGATTTTAACTTTATTTCACTCATTTTA
>CAISOX010000092.1 GCA_903887235.1 uncultured Alphaproteobacteria bacterium
GTAAGCGTACGGTAAAGGCGGTCTAGCCAAAAAGTGGTAAAAAAGTATTATGAGAAAAACTCATAGTACAAAAAAATGAAAAAATTTAGCAAGGAGCAAAAAGAAAGGATATTAGAAGAGTCGTATAAAGATGGATGCGTAGTAGCAGAGCTAGGCGAAAAATATAAAATGTCTCCAAAAACAATACATACCTGGAGAAGAGAGAGAAGAAAAAATCAGAAAATACAAAACAAAGAAAAAGGCGCCTCAAATTTCATAGAAGTGCCGATAAAAGAGGATATAGTAAGAGCAAAGCTAAAAAAAGCTGAATTAGTATATGAAAAGTTTAGAATAGAAATAGAAGGAGAGATAAGTAGTGCAAAAATAGCTCCAATAATGCAAATATTGGAGGGATAATGATTAATATTGATAGTAGGATCAAAATATATCTATATGCAGGAAGTACAGATATGAGAAAAGGAATGCATGGGCTTGCAATGATGGCGGAAGCAAATGTAGGAGAAAAATATAATAAAGAGGGATTATTTGTATTCAGAGGCAAAAGTGGGGATAGGCTGAAGATATTATGGTGGGATGGACAAGGATTTTGCCTATACTACAAATGTATGGATAAAGGTAAATTTGCATGGTTAAAAACGAATGAAGTGGGAGTTGTGGGAATAACAAAGGGTCAACTAGCAATGTTGCTTGAAGGGATTGACTGGCGCAATCCAATATGGTCTAATAAGCCAACATATAGTTAAATTTACAAATAATTTGGAATTAGATACAAAAATAGATAGCGCAAGAAATGAGAAAGATAATCTATTAGCAATCTTAGATGATTTTATAAATGGTAAATTATCAGCAAGCAAAATAGAAAGCGTTGTAAATATAGCAAAGAATCTAATAAACGAAAAAGCAGAATGGGAGATAGAGAGAAAAAGGCTAATAGAAGAAAACAGCACACTGAAAGAGCAGTTAAAAATACTAAGGTCCAAGCAATTTGGCAAATCATCGGAAAAGACAAGGAAAAAGATAGAGGAGCTAGAGCAGAAGATAGAAGAAAATGAAATAGAACTTGAGTTGAAATCAAGTAAAAAAGGAGGCGAAAAAGAAGAAAAAAGTGTAAATAAGGCAAGAAGGCATAAATTGCCTGAAGAACTAGAGAGGGAAGAAGTAATAATAGAGGCACCATCAAAATGCCCTGAATGTGGTGAAGGAGAGTTTCGTAAAATAGAAGATGATATATCAGAAGTATTAGAATATGTGCCAGCTAAATATAAAGTGATAAAATATGTAAGGCCAAGATGCGCATGTAAAAATTGTGAAACGATAGTACAAGGAGAAGCTGCAACAAAGGGGATAGAAAAGGGAAAAGCAGGATTTGGATTATTGGCAAATGTACTGATACAAAAATATGATGATCACCTACCTCTTTATAGGCAAAGTGAAATTCTAGAAAGGGAAGGAATAGAAATAGCAAGATCAACGATGGCAGGATGGGTAGCAAGTTGCGCCATATTATTAGAACCGATAGTAGAGGAAATAAAAAAAGCAATATTTGGAGCTAGCGAGATACA
Organism: uncultured Alphaproteobacteria bacterium; assembly: GCA_903887235.1. Classification (GTDB taxonomy): domain Bacteria; phylum Pseudomonadota; class Alphaproteobacteria; order Rickettsiales; family Midichloriaceae; genus Aquirickettsia. The sequence continues at coordinate 1,563 of CAISOX010000092.1, forward strand.
TGGAGATGATATACCAATAAAAGTGTTAGAACGAGGACTCGGTAAAACAAAGATAGGAAGAATATGGAACTACGTGTTAGATGGAAGGTCCCATGGTAGTGATGTACCACCAGCAGTATGTTATTTTTATAGTCCAGATAGAAAGGGAGAAAGGCCCAAAAGTCATTTAAAAGATTTCAAAGGAACATTGCATGCAGATGCATATGCAGGATACAAGCATTTATATAAAAGTGAAAAATACCCCGACAATAAAATAGATGAAGCGGCGTGTTGGGCTCATACAAGAAGAAAGTTTTATGAAATAACATTAGCAAATCCAGATGCAACAATAGCAAATCAGGTTTTAGAGCAAATCGGTAAAATATATAAAATAGAAGAAGAGGTGCGAGGATTAAAACCAGAAGAGAGGCAGAGAAGAAGAGTGATGGATTCAAAAGGGTTAGTAGAGGAATTATTTGTAAATTTTAAAAAAGTCCTATCAAAACTAGCTCAAAAAGGAAGTACAGCGCTTGCAATAAAATATGCATTGAATAATGAAATAGCTCTCAAAAGATTTTTAGATGATGGAAGAGTAGAAATAGATAACAATGCTGCAGAACGAGCCTTAAGAGCCATTGCTATAGGAAGGAAAAATTGGTTATTTGCTGGTTCAGATAACGGCGGTGAGGCAGCTGCTAATATATATACAGTGATAGAAACTGCCAAGATGAATGGTTTAAATCCGGAAGTATATTTGAAAAAAGTTTTGTCAAAAATTCAAGATTATAACTCTCAAAAAGTTGCCGATCTCCTGCCCTGGAACATTATATCAGATACTTCCTGATATTCCTAGAC
>CAISOX010000093.1 GCA_903887235.1 uncultured Alphaproteobacteria bacterium
CCATGAATGGAGCATTATTAAATGTTATGGGGGGAATGAGAATAAATTGGGAAATCTGTTAATTAAATCTTGTGATTCTTATGATGAGGCCATAAATGAAATAGAAGAAATTAAAAAAACAAGGAAAGCTCATAAATATGTACTAAAGTATAGAAAATAATTAATTTTAACTTACTGAAAATTTTCGTACCTTCTGACTGGAAACCCCTATAAAAAATTTGACAATTACTATAAATATTATATACTGTTAGATAGTTGTAATTATACTTTTTGAATAATGGCAGAATTTAAAGTTAACACTGATAAAACCACATGCTTTGCAGGTTGTAATCAAGTAGAAGCAAAACTCAGCGATGGTAGTTTTGTTATTTCGTGGGAGAATGAAGATGCTGCTATCTACGCAAAAAGATATAGTAGTAGTGGTGGTGCTTTAGGTAGTGAATTTATTATTAGGAATACGACTAATGAGGGCATTGGGTTTCTTATGCCAAAAATATCAAGTTTGAATAATGGTGGTTTTGTTATTACTTATTCTTCGACAGGGGATAAAGTATATGCAAAAATATATGACAGTGGTGGTAGTGTTATAGGTGATGAATTAGAGTTTAAAGAGTTTAAAGATTATATACAATCAATAATAGGATTGGATAATGGTGGTTTTGTTGCTACTACTCGAGGAAAATCAAAAGAAGGTGAGCATGGTGTAATTGTACAAAAATATGACAATACTGGTAATCACATAATAAGTAACTTTTTTAAGTGTGATTATTCTCCGAATCTGTATAAGGGTCAATCAGTAGCAAAACTTAGCAATGGAGGGTTTGTTGCTGTTTGCGATGGGAGAGATGGTATAGTTGTACAAGTATATGATAGTAGTGGTGACGCTGGGGAAGGTGATTTAATTAAACCAGATAATGAGGCAGAGAATGCTTCAGTAACAGGACTTAGTAATGGAGGGTTTGTTGTTGCTTGGAAGAGTAGTTCTTTTATGGGCTCTTGTATTTATGCAATAAAACATGATAGTAATAATAATGTTGGTGGAACCATATTTAAGGTTAATACTGAAATTTCTACTGAAGGAGATTATCCATCAATAGCAGGGCTAAGTAATGGTGAATTTGTAATTATTTGGGACAATATGGAGAAATCTGTATATGGGAAAAAATATGATAATGATGCTAGAGCTTTAGGAATTCAATTTAAGGTAAATACTGATTATCCAAGTGGTATTTATTCTTATTATCGTCCATCAGTAATAGCTTTAAATAATGATTTTCTTGTTACATGGTCAAATGGAGGAGAATTAGGTCATAATAATATTAATGTATATGCAAGCATATATAGTGTTCCACATTGTAATATAATAGCTAATGACCAAGCACTAACAACTCTACAGTATATTTCTGCAAAACTAAGTTTAGAGGTATATGGAGACAGTGGAGGATCTTTGCCATCTGGGTGGATAACATTAATTACTTCAAGTGATAAAGATGTGCCAGATGCTGCAAAAGAAGGTCATTATTATGGTAAAGCATATAAAGATTCCAATAATAATATTATTATCGCTCATAGAGGTACGCAAGTTACTTACGGTGACTTATGTAACGATTATTTTATGTGGTTAAATTCAGTGCCGGGTGAATATAACAGTGCAGTAGCATTCATTGATTACGTAGTTAATCACTATTTATGTACTAATGGAATAACTGATGCTCAAGTTTCATTAACAGGGCATTCTTTAGGTGCGGCATTAGCAGAACTTACAGCAGCTCATTTTCATTTTCCTGCTATTACCTTTGAAAGTCCTGGCACATACGAGATAATGAAAAATAATGCTCATGGGATTGATTTAGGTGATGTATGCTCTTTTACTCTTGAAAAACACACATACACATTTACTGATGCTGATTTTAAATATGTAGATAAAAGTGTAGTAAGCTACTTATCAGCTCCTAACATAGTTAATAGCATGTCAAATCATATAGGAAGTATAGTCCGTGTATATCCTGAACTTGTATCTCAACCAGATAAAACGCCTCTTTATCAACAGATAGGCTTTTTTGGCCAACCATCTTGGCAATTTTATACTAATTCTTACTCAATTAAATCTCAACATTCTATGTTAGGTATGTTGGCCATATTTAATAATAATAATATAAATCCAAGTGTGCAAGCTACTTATTCAGAGTGGCCGTCTGGAACATTGTTTGGCTATAATGGTTATGATAATTATAATGCTATTGCGTGCAATTCACATTACTGGCTTAGTAATATACAGTATTTAGCAAAAGTTGAAGGAATAAAGGGTATATGGTGGAGATTTCAATATGATGCTATAAGATTACTTAATAAGCTAACGATCAATGATAAAGCATGCAAAGAAAATAAGGTTGCTATCAATGCAGATGATACTGGTAATCTAATTTGGGGATCTGTATATGCAGGAGCTACTATAAGGTCGGGCTCAGGAAATGATGAATTTTTGTTGTATGGATTGAATAATGAAATAATTGATTCTGGTGGTAATAATATATATAGAATCATTGGTAACTATGAATTTGATAATAGTGAATGTAAAAAAGAAAAAAGTGATACTCAAGAGATCGTAGAGTGCGTCAAAATTGGTAATATAGGAAAAGTGATTATTGACGATACAGCTAAAAGTGGGGAAATATATATTGGTGATCAAAAGTTAAGTGGTGAGGCAATTAGATGCACCACAGATTTTTGTAGTACTTCTAAGATAGGAGAAATATATGTATTAATGACACAAGAAAATAATGGATACTTAATGGCTTACACTAATAGCATAACTTATATTTTTAGAAGTGGTGTGGATTTTAGTAAGAACACTATAAATGAACTAAATAATTATCTAGCTATAAAATCTTTTAACTGGAATGACTTCAACATTACACAAAAAGATGAAAAAGTAGAATTCTTATTTTCAAACAAAGATTGGGAGTTACTAGATTGTAGTAAAGTGACTACTAAATGTATAGCAATTTCATTTAATGAAGGAACAAGGTTTCAAGCTTTTGAGCATCAAGATGCCACTTTTATAATTAATTATGAAAGTCATTTTAATAAAGTAATAATATTACCTAAACAGACAAGCATTTCATCTAAAATATTTTCTTTGTTGTCTAAAATATATTCTTCAGATGATGGTGGAATAAAGATAAGTGGGTTAAAAACAGGAGATCAAATTGATTTAAGCCAACTTGATATAAAGCAGTGGAATATAAAACGTGGTGTACAAGAAGGAATAATAAGTATAAATGGAGATAGTATAGAGTTTAAAATAAATAAAGATTATCCATTGACAGTTACTGATCTTAATCAAGATTGTAATATTACAACTAAAGTGGATCCAAATCTTTATTATGAAAATTCACCTGTTCCAAATCCAGATAGTGGAAGTAATTGGCATTGGTATGATACATTTGGAGTTGTGGCTGGAAGTATTGTTGGAACTGGAGTTTTAGCAGTACTGGGTAGATTTGCATATCTTAAATATTGTCAGCAAGGTGGCGCTACACTATTAAATGCTGAAAGTATAGATAGAAGCTTGTTAGATAGTGTAAATATAGAGTGAGAATAGATGGCAGCTTAATAGGAGGAAAGTATGGCAAAATCTGTATCATTATATATCTCTAACTTATGCCGTATATGTATTAAATTAGCGTTTATTTCTCTAATTTTATTCATAATATGGAGTATATATTTAATTTTTACAAAAGATCCTATGGTATTAGCTTTAGGATGGATTGCGGGAATGTTTTTAGTACCTTTTTTCTTTGTTGTGATAGTAGCTTCACTGCTATTATATGTTATAAATCCACCAAAAAAAGAAGAGAATAAAACTTCAGATTTATATAACCCTCTTGAAAAATCTTTATTAAAAAATAAAAAGTTATCAAGATATTTAATAGCAATTTCTATATGTTTATCTATTACTTATATAATTTTGCACGATATAAGCATTATGTATATGCAAATGATATTATGCTTTTTTACACTTTTTTTAGCTTTTAAATATGGGAAACAAATTTTATTTACTGGCATTACTTTATTTTTATCACAAATAAAAATAATTCAATTGTTATTTTGGGGAAAGTTAAGTGAAGGATTAACAATCTCATTGAGTGAATATATGTATACGTATATAGGGGGATTTACTCCGTTGATTACATTTTTATCAATATTATTTCTTATTTTTAGTAATTTGATAATTTATAGAAAATCTAATAAACTGTAACACGGGGTCGAATAGTTATAGGGGTATGACAATCAATGGAACGAAAAGTTACGTTAAGGAAAATTTTCATTATCTAACTCTCTCAGTTTCCCATCTCGTACAGACTCAGGCAGTACGAAAGAATATTTACCTAGGATGTTAATATGCTTACTAAGTAAAG
>CAISOX010000094.1 GCA_903887235.1 uncultured Alphaproteobacteria bacterium
ATTGGGTTAGATTATCAACTATAGGCAATAATGTGCCAGAAGAATCTTATCAAAAAATTGAATATTATTTCATAGAAATTATAGAAGAAGTTCGTAAACATATACCAAATCTTTTTAAATAATTTTTATTTTGGTAATCACATATAAATAATTGTCGTTTGAGACTTACAACTCATTGCGAGTTAAGTTTTTAGGATTCCCAAACACAAAATAAGTCTTTTTACTGAATAAATTTTACTGGGATCTTCAAATGCAACCTCTGTACCTATATTATTATCACGCCTATAGCCTTAAACCACTTTTTAACCTAAAAGTCCATAGTTCCCTAAACAGCAGAGCCCCACTCGCATCCCTTTGTCCTAAATGGAATCTCATTGCCATTTTTATACGTTCTCTAACCTTAGGCCAGCTATGTAAAAGTAATAGAAAAAAACTTGATTTTAAAAATATTTAACTCTAGCGTTCTTAAAGTGGATTAAAAATAAAAAGGAATTTTGAAAATCACTCGTAAACTCTAAATTTAGGAAGGCAATATGGAAATAAGCTTTAATGATTATGTAGAAAAATTAGAAGGTATTTATGGTAATAATTTAGGGATAGAAGATTGTTTGGCTCATATAATATTAAGTGAATATGGGAAAGAAATAGTAGAGATTGAGAAGATAGAAATTAGTGAAATAAATCAAATTATACAAAAAGAATGCATAAAAGATTTTAGTTTTAAAATTTCTGAGATAAACGAGCTTAAAGAAATACTAATATCTGAGGCAGGAGAGAGTAATAATAAAATAGCTGAGTACAAGATAACAGAAAGTGCAGTTAATAGCGAGGGAATAAGGATATATGAAATAAGTGGCGAGGGAAGTCTTAAGATAGAAGCACAAGCAGGAGAAAAAATTATCTTAAAGTTTCAAAAAGAATCATTTGTTAAGAAAATAGAGAGTATAGAATTTTTAAATAAGGTTGAAGAAGTTGTAATAGAGGTTGATGGAAATTTATACCTCGGTGGAGAAATACATAATGCAAAAAATATAAAATTTGCAGGCACTAAAAGTAGTATAGGGATCAATGATTTAAATGTAGAGGGGAAAGTTGAGATAGTAGGATTATCAGCGTATTTTTATAATAATATAAGGTGTAGTGAGTTTAATCTAAAAGAAGGTGAGATAACAAAAACATTTGAAAAATCTAATATCCTAACAAAAGGAAGTGTGAATATAGAATCTCAGAAGATATATAAAAAAGGAAAAGTATATTCAGAAGGGTATATTAGTTTAAAGGGAAAGGATGTTATACTAGGAAAAGAGAGCGTTATATCTTCATCCTTATGGAGTAAAATAGAAGGATCAGAAAGATTAGATATATTAGGTTTTATTTTTGGGAAAGAGAGTATTGAGTTATACGGAAAGGAGATAGGACTAAAAGGATTATTATACTCATTAAAAAAGCTGAAACTAGTAGGCTCTATTGATATAAAATCACAAGGAGTTGATCTGACTAGCTATACAGGCAAAATAGATATGGATAAAGAAATAAAGGAAAAGCTGAGTCAAGTAAATAACTTATCAATGGTAGCACTAGAAGGAATAGATTGTGAAGGTAATTTTAAAATAAATGGCAGTGAAATTATAATAGGAGGTTTAGGATCAATAATTGGGCATGTGAGTAGTGAAATTTTTATTATTAACTCAAAAATACAAAGTCTTTATGATTTAAGTTTTATAGGAAAAATATTAAAACTGGAAAATAATTCAGAGATTAATTCTGAGGGTTCAATAGATTTAAAAATAAAAAAAATAGATATAAGTAAAAGTGTGATGCATGGTAAGGCTGGCATTCATATTAATAAATCTGCTGATGCAAAAGAGGGCTATATACTAATAGGGGAAGAGTCTGAGTTAGAATCGCAGGAAGGGATTGTAAAAGTTTGTTCATATGGAAAAATTGAGGTAAAAGGGGCTAAGTTGAGGGGGAAGTCGCAAGTTAATATAGAGGGGTTAAGCGTTGAGTTTAAAAATAGTTACATAGAAGGTAGAAATGTGGGAGCAAATGTAGGGGGTAAAGAAATCTATGTTAGTTCTGATGGAGTGTTAAGTGTGTCTGGAGCAAAGTTTTCATTTGAGCAAAAGGGAAATTTTATTTGCCAAGATAAGATGCATTTTACAGATGAAGCAATAATTATAGGCGCAGGAAATTCGTTATTTAAAGCAGAAAATGGTATCGATTTTGGATCTGTGGGATTTAATTTAAGTGGTGTAAGTAAGTTAATAGTTGGTAGTAATAGTGAGATACTTATTACTAACTCAAAAATACAGAGTCTTCATGATTTAAGTTTTATAGGACGAAGTTTAAAGTTGGAAAATAACTCAGAAATTGTTTCTGAGGGCTCAATAGATTTAAAAAACATAAATATAAGTATCAAAAAAAGCGGATTGTATGGGAAGACTGGTGTTTATATAAGTAAACCCGATTGTGGAAGTAAGGGTCATCTACTAACAATAGAAGAATCTGAACTAGAATCGCAAATAGGGATTGTTAAGGTTTCTTCATGCGGGAAGGTGGAAGTTAAAGGTACGAAGTTAAAAGGAGAGTTGCAAGTTAATATAGAGGGGTTAAGCGTTGAGTTTAAAAATATTTACATAGAAGGTAAAAATGTGGGAGCAAATGTAGAGGGTAAAGAAATCTATGTTAGTTCTGATGGAGTGTTAAATGTGTCTGGAGCAAAGTTTTTATTTGAGAAAAAGGGAAATTTTGTTTGCCAAGACAAGATGTATTTTACAGATGAAGCAATAATTATAGGCGCAGGAAATTCGTTATTTAAAGCAGAAAATGGCATCGATTTTGGATCTGTAGGATTTAATTTAAGTGGTATAAGTAAGTTAATAGTTGGTAGTAATAGTGGCATAGGGTTAAGTGCTAATTCAGTATTGAAGTTTGGAGAAGTGCATATTGAAAATACAAGCGGAGGAAGGATAGGAAAATTATCTATTAGAGGAGGGTATTTCTTAGTAACAGAAAATAACAATGTTATCAGAGCGAATGAAATTCATTTAGAAGCTGTGAGAGCAGAATTTAGAATGAGATTTATAGGTGGATATAATGACATTCCAACAATTTTTTCGAGTTATAATGGACATAAGTTTTATGAAACACGTGCTATCACGAATGAATGGAAAAAATATGTAGATAATAGGAGTGGTGGAAATTATGCTATGGCTAATTTATACGGCAATGAAGCTTACGTGAATGATGCTATACATCCTGGGGGTGGTATATTTCCTGGGGGTGGATACAGATCTGATGTTCTATCATATCTGGATAATTGCAAAAGATATACTTATGTTTCATCATCAGGAATGGGATTTATAATACATACAGATGTTCCGAGTAGTAAATATAGTACAGAAAAAATTGTTGGAAATTGTATAGCGGTAAAAGATACAGGGAATAAATATCATCATTTCCAGGGCTTTTCAGAATGTGAGTACGAGACTTATGCATCAGATTATAGGGGACCAGCATATCTACAGTTTAAGAGAGGTGTGCGGATAGATGCAAATAGCATTATTAATCATTACTCAAATATAGTTGTAAAAGAAGGCTTGGAGTTTCAAGGAAGCACTTCACTTTCTTTTTACTCATATACAGGAATGAAATATAAATGGTATAAAGAATCATCCTCTAAGGCGAAATGTATAAGTCAAGCAACAGGCATAAAGTATAAGGCAATATTGTATGCAGGCAGCATAAGTGGAAGCATGAGTGAAGTAAATGTAAGGAATAGCGTAGGTAGTGATAATTTTAGCAATTATGGCAATATAGTGTCAGTTGAAGATAGAAAGGGTGCAGCAATATTTGATGGAAGACCAAGGAATTTAGTAAAAAATGCGATACAAGGATTAAATTATCCAGGATATGCAGAAGATGGGTATATGATGAAAATTTATACCTATTTAAATGAGTATGGAGAGCAGCTAGTTACTATCAATAAAGAGAAGATAGAGTTTAGAGAAGGGTTTAGAGATATACCAGATACAACTGGATTTTTAGATTATATTGCAAGCGGGAATAGTGCAAGAGGAGAAATAGTATCTAATCTGGAGATATTTACCTCACATGTTCAGCTTGAAAAGCAGTTAAGTGTTACGGGAAATGAAGTGGTAAATGAAAATAATGCTATAATAAAAGCTAAGGAATATTACCTATCAAACTTACCAGCCTCATATGAAGTATCAGGATATAAGCTGATTCAATATAATGAAAGAAGTGGAGTGTTTATTAATCCTCATCTTGGATACAGAGGTGAGACATATTTGAGTCATGAAAACTTTATGAAGCTGTATGGAGTTGATTGTGGAGTAAAAAAATGTAGATTCACATATGATGAAAATGCTTTAAATGAGGTCATTGCAAAAAGCTTAAAGCATCAATATGATGGGTTTTTTAAAGATATTGATCCAATAGATACGCTAAGCAATTTGCAAAAAAATAGTTTAGATCTTTATATCATGGTGTTTAAGAAGGTAGAGGGATTTAAGAGCGATAAAGGAGAGATAAAAGCACCGAGCAATGAGATGTTAAGAAATGCAAAATCATCTTTCATATGGCCAAAATATCATGAAGTATGTCCATCAGAGAAAGTGGTGGAGATGTCGATTTTAACTAGCTATACAGATAATGGAAAGAACTTAAATCTTTTTAATATTCCGGAGATGTATATGTTAGCAAATGGAGAAGAAGAAGGTGGTATAGTTAAATATACTAATAACCAAATTGCTATAAAAAATGATGATTTTAGTAAGATAAAATTAGCCTATACTTCGGCAGTAAGGGTAGATGGATGTTATGGATTTGAGATATATTTATCGAAGGAAGATATAGAAAAGGGATTAATAACTGGCAACATTGCAGCAAGAGAGGAGTTTGATGTTGATATAAGAGGCAACATTTTAGTTGAAAATTTGCAAAAGTTGCAGGCAGGGAAGTTATTGAAGCTAAATATAGCGGGAGAAGCTTTGGTGTTTGGTGATCTTGAAGCGGAAAATATAGTTGTAAATTCTGGAGGCAAATTCGTATTAAAAGGTCATATCAAAACTACAAAAGATTTATTAGTAAATTGTTTAAGTGCTTTGATTGAAGGATATATAAAGGCAAATGGCAGTATATACTTCAAGACATTAGAGGATTTTGTACAAAGAATGGTGGTTAAAATTCATAAATCAGGAGCAAGAGGGTATTATTATGAAAAACATGAGATAGAGAGTAAATCCAAGATTGAAGCAGACGAAACAATAAATTTTGACGTGGGTGGAGATTATGCGAATGTGGCATCGGAGGTTATAGGTGGAAATGTGATCATACAAGCTGCAGGAGAGGTAGTAGTTTTATCACAAAAGCTATATGAGGAAATACATATATGGAGTAAGAATCACGTCAATAGAATGACGATAACGGATTATGAAACGGCAAAAATCACCTCAACAGGAGGTGATAATTCAGCTGGAAGGCCGTCAATAGTGGTTTATACAGGGAAAGGTATATATATGGAAGCTCCCACCATCAAGGCATTAGAAGGTGGTTTATCCATAACTGCTGAGGAAAAAATAGAAATATACGATGTTAACAAGGAAGTTTACAAATATGAATCTCATACAAAAAGGCGTGGTGGTTTAGCAGGAGCAACTGGAGGGACGAAGACTACGATTAAACAGGAAATGCTAAGTACTCCAATTCAGAGTTTAATAGATGTGAAAGAAGTGATTGAAATCAATGCAAGAAATGGAGTAGTGATCAAAGGATTCCAATTTTTTTCAGAAGCAACTAGGATAAATGTCAATAATCCAGATTATGAAGGATTTGTTTCTTTATTTAATTCCTATAAAATACATACCATTACTATAACAACAATTAAGACAGGTTTTGATATAGTATTTAAAAACGGTGTTAAAATAGTAAAAAGATCAGAGAAAACAGATATTAGCAGTTCGGAAGAAGTTATACCATCGTTAATGATGGTGAAAGATAAGTTCTATGGATATTGTCAAGGAGGATGGATTGAACTAAGCGTAGAGAGGAAAGGAGGTCATGTATTTATTGATGCGAAGAATGTTCACTTAATGGCGGCACCAAACAGATATTATGAGTTTGCAATATACAAAGAAAATGGAATAGGAATAGCATTTAGTAATGACGATGGAGAGTTAGCATTAAAAGCAGGAGCTTATTGGCATAAGAGTGAAGAAAGTCTTGAGAAAGTAAAATATGAGCATGTAGATTGGGAAGTTCAAGGAGTGAGACTAAATGCTGAGGATGTATTGAGTTATGCAGGGATGAAAATCAA
>CAISOX010000095.1 GCA_903887235.1 uncultured Alphaproteobacteria bacterium
ATCAGGACTCTAGCTTAGGAAGATTTATGCAAGCGACAGCAGTGTTCAGGAATGTAATGAAGCTAGCATCGAGTTTAAATGGAGCATTTGCAGCGTTTAAGGCATTAAAGCAATTTGATCTTGGGATAAGTTTTGGGGTATGGCTACATGCAGAGTATAAAGCACATAAGCATCATGAAGAGGCAAAAAGCCCTGTGGTGAATTATATAAAAGTAGCAGGAGATTACGTAACAAAAAGTGAATATTTGGAGATATACGGAGATCAGATTGAAGCAATGAACATGTATATAGAGACAAAGAAGCTAAAGGCACATGCTGCAACAGGAAAGAGGAGTTATAAGAGTGAAGATTTTAAGTTTGATTTAGACATACCACTAGATTCATACTCAGGGGGAGGAGTAGGAATGGATTACTCAGAGATGAAAGCGGATGAAGTAAGGCCTTGGAATATTAATATTAGAGTGGCAGGGGATTTAAAGATCAACGTACAAGGAGATGCCTCAATAAAAGGAGCAAGTATTAGAGCAAGCTCAGTGGAAGCAGCATTTGAAAATTTGGTGATGGCATCACTATTACATGAGTCAAAAGAGAGAGGATGGAGCTTAAGTCTAGATTTGAGCAAAGCAGGAAAAGATAGTAAAAAAGGAGAAAAGACAGAAATAGGAAGAAGCGGAAAAAGTGACTCAGTAGGAGTTGGAGGTGGAATAAGCAGAGGAGATAGTAGTGTGGTAGAAGAATTGACTGAGATAATAGGGAGTGATAAAGTAGAAATAGTTGTGGCTAAAACACTGGAGTTAACTGGAGCAATGATAGCAAATGCCGAGATAGATGAAAATGGAAATTATACAGATAAAGGAAATTTAGCAATATCGGTGGGTATGTTGATAGCAAAGAATATAGAAGAATATGATAAAGGATTTAAGGTAAGTAGTAGCATCACAGCAAGTAAATACAATGAGAAGAATGAGAAAGGTGAAGAGCAGGAGAAATGGAAAAAAATAACTGATATAGAGGGAGGATATAAGGATAAGGTAGGAACAGTTCCAGCGACAATTGGTAAGGGAGAGATAAGAATCAATACAGGAACAGAAGGGAAATTAAATCGAGACATTAGAGCGGCAATAGTAAGAGACTTAAAGGGAGAAGATTTTGAATTTGGATGGTATCATGACACATCAAAAACTATCAAAGAAACATTTGAAGAGTTAGGGAATAATATTAAGGAGCTTTTTGTAGGGAAGCAAGAGCAACCAGCTGTAATAATAAAGACAGGATATGATGGCAAAGAAGATGCCAAAGAAACCAGCGATGAAAAGAGGAAGGAAAGCTCAGCATATGCAGAACGAGTAACAATTCATGAGATAAGCAAGGGAGAAACACTCTCAGAAATAGCTAGGAGCTATGGAGTAAGTGTAGAAGAGTTGATGAAATTAAATCCGCAGATCAAAGATCCAAATGTGATATATATTAATCAGAAGTTAGCGGTACCGTATCAAAGCAAAGTTCAGAATAAAAATACAGCTGAGTTTTTTAGTGCGGTAGAAGAAGGAGGCATGTGCGTTAGTCCACAAACTTATCTTCAAACATCTAATCCTTCCGAAAATGAATTAAGTGAAAGAGAGAAAATTAAAGAGCTAGTGGGTAATATATTAGGTGTAAGCTTTAGTGAAGAAGCGTATGATGAGATATTTTTAAAGCGAAAAGGTGATCCAGAGTTAGATAAAGTATTATTAGGCTTTGATAGAGATATTGCAGTATTAGCAGCATATTGGAGATATCTAAAATCAGATCATCTAGATAAGGCAGAACTCAAGAAATTTACAAGTAATGGATGTAAAGATTGTACAACGGACCTCAGTAAAATAATAAAAAAACATAAAGAAGGATCTAATTTACAAGTTTTTAATACTGGATCGATAGATAAAGTAGTAAAGGTAATTAATGATCTGGCACAAGAGATAAGTCCATATACAGAAAAATTTTTCAATGGTCATAATAAAGCAGCTAAAAAAGGTGAGAATAGTTGGGTAGGAAAAATATTTGATCCTATGATAGATAAGGTTGAAAAATCAAAATTTGCTCACTTAACAGATGACCAGTCCCAAGCATTTGAGTTTTTTAGCACTTTGTCAATAGTAGGGCTTTTACAAAAAAGTGGGCACCATATCAAAACAGTGGGGGATTTAGAAAAGATACAGATGGTAGCTGCAAATGATATCACTATTTCAGAAGCTACAATCAAGTATTTTTATACAAGAGAAAGCCAATTAATAAATTATAAAACAATAGTAGAAATAGAAAAGGGTATATTTTCTGAATATAACCCATCCTTTATAAAAGGCACAAATGCTATAGAGATGCCACTTAAAGAAGGAGACAAATTTGTAAGGGTGTTTTTTGATCCTAAGAATACCAAAATGCCCCAAGGCAACTGGGTAATGCTAAGAGAAGATGTGGCAGGACTAACGCCACAGCAGATAAAGGAGAAGTTTGCTCTTAAGGATGTACCGACGCACTATGTTGATATAAAAATCACAAATCCAACAAAAGACCATAAAACTTTAATAGGACAAGTTGCTCCTAACTTTGGAGAAAAAGGGATGGGTAACCAATTCTTTATGGGGTTTGAGATTGATCCAGAAAATAAAAAAGCAGTTTATAACAGTTGGTTTGGAAATAAAAAAGAAATACCAAATGGAGGTATAAAATGAGGAAAGAGGTATATGCGCTTGGAGAAGATCCATGGGCAACAGAAGTAAGTATTAATGGAAATATAGTAAGATTTCCAAAAGAAACAAGGAATTATGTTATTTATGATAATAAAGTAATTATAGCTGTATCTTGGAATTTTCTAAAAGAAAATTACCCCAAAGAAAATGCAGGATGTAATATCTGGTGCTACAAAGATGATGGGAGTTTATTGTGGAAGATAGAAGAAAGTCCACATTGGCTAGAATGGTTAGAAAAACAATCTCCAGAAGAAAAACAAAAGATATTTGCTCGAGGTCATAAGGATTATTATAGGCATATTGGTTATAATAAAGATTCAAAAACAGGAGAAGAATGGCTAGTTGTAGGTGCGGCGACAGGATATTATGATTTAGACCCAGAGACAGGCAAAGTATCCAATTTTGAATATGACGGAGGGAGGTAGCTCAATTAAAGTGCAAATAAATCTGGTATAGTGCTAAATTAGGTTGTATAAAATAAATGCTAATAGTTGATATTGATAAAATATGAAATTGAAATCAAAAAACAAATGGCGAAATATAGTCATGATAAGTGTAGTAACTATCATTGTGTTATTAGGGGCTGTATATATTAGAAAATTGATCTCGCCACATAATATAAACCCATATAACGTAAAATACTCCTCCGGCAAATACATTGATGGAGCTCTGTCAGCTAGAGAAAGCAGTATATTGATTAATAATATCAATGATATTATTAACAACGAAAAGTTGAATGAGTTAAAAATATTAGATTTCGGCGCAGGCGATGGGAGGCATTTTTATATTATTAATAAGTTGGCAGATCTTTATCCTAAAATAAATATACAATTCTTAGCTTATGATATAAGTGAGGTTGGTTTGCAAAATTTTCAAAAGACTTTGGTAGCTGAAGGATTTAAATCCTACGTAAGCCAGGATTTCATCAATAGCTCTGAAGTTACTGAATTTAAAGCATATAAGGCCCTTGATTTAAAAAAAGATAATATAACTGTAACTTTATTACATGTAAGTGTGAACAGCGCCGTACAAGATATAACAGATATTATAGGTAAAGATATAAATGTTATATTTTCTATGTATGGGTCCTTTATGCATATACCTTATTATAAAAATAGGGTTCAAATGTTAAAAACATTGGCGCATTCTCTTGATGGAAGAGGAATGATTATTTTGGATGTTCCTTCCTTAGGTGGGTTAAAAACGTCACAAAAAAAATATAATAAATTGCGTGCTGAAAAGGATTTTAAAAAATTAGGTGATGCAGTAGAAGAAGGTGATATTAAAATGTCTGGTGATGAAATTTATTATCATATTACAACTTTTGATGAACTAAGAAGGTTAGCTAAAGATTCTGGGTTAATCATGAAAGAACAAGGGATTACAGGAATAAAATCTCCTAAAATTTTTAATGAAAAAATAAATGGAACGGATAAAGTATATGCAGCATTAATGTCTTCGTTATTATCAACTTGGTTAGTGCCAGAGAAATATGTAGAAGATAATGCTGCTTATATCTATTGCATATTAGAATTCGGAAAATAGAGGAAAAGATATGTTAAAAAATGTACTAAAAACAGTTGTACCGCTAATACTATTTTTATTTATTATGACTAATACGCTTTTAGCCAATGAACCAGATAACCAACCAAAAAATATATTTAGAAGTAAGTGTGAAAATTCCACCAAGGAAATATCTCTATTAGATAGGTTCCAAGATAAATCATTTATCATAGAGATATCAGATTTTGGTGGCGGCTATATTAGCTTCAAAATGACACTTTATAACAATAGTGATTGCAAATCGTCATGGTTAAACAAATTAGAATATTTTAAAATAAAAAATTACATTCTATTAACAGAAAATTTAGAAAGTTTAAAAAGTGGCAAAAAAATAAGTATGTCAAACTCAACACTTTGGACTCCCAGTGGTAAAATCATGGAACTTAGTACCAGTAGTGAAGAGGTGGCTAAGGAACTAGTGATACCAAAAAAATGCAGCCTCCTTCAAAACAACGGTGAGTCAGTTATTATAGATAAAAATTGCATGGGTGATAATGAATTTTTTCAATTTAAAAAGAAAAAAGATTTTTTCCCGGGTGCTTTTTTAGCACTGAAATATGATAACGAACTAAATAGATTGTTACTTTTTGAGAATGATGATGGTGATTCTTACAATAATGGAAATAGATATATCTCGCTCTTTCCTACTTATACTGATTAATATTAACAATTACTATACAAGTGATAGCGAAGGATTTTATAAGTATAATGTAAATGAAGAAGATATAGAGGTATGACAATCAACGGAATGAAAAGTTACGCTAAGGAAATATCTTTTTCATTAATGTTGGAAAACACCCAAAATATAAATTCATATTATAAAAAATAAAAGGCCGTTTTATAAAGAGATTATTTACTAATGAATCGTTGCTTTTTCTTGTCTATTATTATAAATTATAAGTAGCTTTTTACCTTTTCTTAAATAAAGTTCTTTTTTGCTCTAATTTTTGTTCTTATTTTACCCTTAATTAAGAGATATTACTACACCTTATTCTTTTATGGTGCATTTACTTAATAACTGGTTGCTATTATATTTTTATTACTATAAATATATACTATATGTTAACTTATACATTATTCTTATGGAAAAGTCTTTATACTCTACTATGAATGAAAAAGGACAGATAACTATTCCTGCACTTATTAGAAATAAACTACGACTAAAAGCTAGTAATAAATTTGAATTCATTAATAAGGGCGATTCTATTATTATGCTCCCTGTTAATAAATCTCTCAAAGATTTAAAAGGATTTCTTCCTAAGCCAGATAAAACATTATCTTGTGATGAAATGAATGAAATTATTAAAAATAAGTAAATGATCGCAATTGATACTAATATTCTCGTAAGGTATATCACTCAAGATGATCTGCAACAAGCCGAAGCTGCTGAAAACTTATTGGCAATTTATAATAATAAACCCCAATCTATTTTTATAAACAATATTGTTTTATGTGAATTTATCTGGGTTTTAGAAAAAGGTTATAAATACACTCAACAACAAATCTCAT
>CAISOX010000096.1 GCA_903887235.1 uncultured Alphaproteobacteria bacterium
ATATTGCTTATTTTTTTTAATAATGT
Source organism: uncultured Alphaproteobacteria bacterium (assembly GCA_903887235.1). Taxonomy (GTDB): domain Bacteria; phylum Pseudomonadota; class Alphaproteobacteria; order Rickettsiales; family Midichloriaceae; genus Aquirickettsia. The sequence continues at coordinate 27 of CAISOX010000096.1, forward strand.
TCTGTATTTATCAATTGAATTTGAAGCAGGATAATTAAAAATATCTTCATAATTATGCTCTTCACAAGCAATAAGACCCTTTTCCTTAATAAGACTTAACATGTTTTTCAATGCTAAAATAGGATTCTGTAAGTGTATAAGCACAAATCTACAATACACCACATCATAATCACAATTTCCAATATACTTCTCTATATCCGCTACTACATAATCTACATTATTAATTTCTTTAGAATCTAGCACACTTCTGGTTAAAGAAACTTGCTCTGGACTAATATCTAAACATAACATACGACCATCTTTCCCTATTTTTTCGTATATTTGCTCTATACCTGACCCAGAACCACAACCAATAACGGCCACCTTCATTCCTTTTTGAAAATTTATCTCTTGGAATAATTTACTTGTATATTCTCCATAAATTTTTTCTAATATACTTAATCTGTGCTTAGTTTCTGAGCCTGTATTTAATATGTAGTTTTTATTATTCATAACTATATAAACCTAAATATTTGTTAAATTATTTATTCTCTTAATTGCTTATCATTGTTTTGATATAGCCTAATAATATAAAAAGAGCTTGGAATAATTATTGCAGCTCCTAATAATAAGTGATTTTTTGGTATTTCATGAAATATAATATTTCCCAATATAATAGAAAATATTAGCTCTAGATATCTTAATGGAGCTACACTTGAAACTGTAATTATTTTATACGCTTTTAATAAACAAAATAGTATTGCATTACTTCCCGAACCTAATATTAATAACAAAAATAAATCCTCAAAAGTGGGAATCTTCCAATTATATATTAATGGAATCATTGATATTATAGTTGTAACTAATGAAGAATAAAAAAGCATGCTTAGCATACTTTCTTTTATTATATACTTTTTATTGATTATATCTAAAGAGGCAAAAAATCCAGCTGCAAATATTAAATAAGTAGAATTTATATTAAACTCAATTCCTTTGGGATTTAAAGTTATAACAACACCTATTAATCCAATAATAGACAATACCCATAATTTTATTGACACTTTCTCCTTAAGTAATGTTGCAGCAAGAATTAGCACAAATATTGGCATAGTAAATGTTATAATTGTAGCTACAGCAACATCTGTTACATTAAGCCCATTTATCCAAAGATAAATTGCTAATGTTAGAATAATACCTCTTGATAAGTGCACTAGTGGCTTTGAACTAGCTATAGATTCTTTACCATAAAATAATATAAATGGTACAAGTGTTATTGTTCCAAAGAAAAATCTAAAAAATACTGTTTCCCATACTGGAAGATTAAAACTAACATATTTTGCTACCACATCATTTAATGAGCTTATAATTAGACTTATAATAAACCATGCTGCTCCCTTATAATAATTCATAATAATTTTAAAATTTAATAAAAAATTTAGTATACTGATTTTCTTCTGAATCGCACTCTATTGTTCCCCCCATATTAATTATTGTATTATAGCAATAATATAATCCCAATCCTGTCCCTGTTTTCCTGGTTGTAAATAATGGCTTATATAAACTTGCTATGTCTCTTCTTTTGATTCCATATCCATTATCATATATTTCTATAATCCTTTCTTCCTTTTTCTTATATACCGATACTATTATCTCATTCTTAGCTTTTGATTCGTCTATATATTGTAATGCATTTCTTATCATATTTATAATTGACTGCTGAAAATGCCTCTTATCTCCTACCAATTCATAATTATCCCTTATTTTTAATTGTACTATCCCTTTTTCATAACTTTCAAATGGATATTCACTTATGATTTTACTAATAATTTTTCCAACATCGAAGCTGTGATTGTTATTAAGTTCTGGCTTCTTTACATTTTTTAAAATTGTACTAGTTACTTCTAATACTTCATTACTTATTCTTAATATACTTTCCTTTTCTTTTTCTCCGATTTCGC
>CAISOX010000097.1 GCA_903887235.1 uncultured Alphaproteobacteria bacterium
ACATTGCTACTCCTATCATTTGTTAACTTTCCAGCTTAATTATATTACCAGAAAGTATACGTTATTTATTTTATTGAACCTCTTCTTTGGTGGTACAATTTTCATTAGCACAGGTGGTACACTATTCATTAGCACTGACAACAATAGGAGCGTATATTCGTAAAGATTTAAATTCAAATGATTATCAAAATGAAGAAGATTTAAATTCAAAAGCAAATGCTAATGAAGAACTTGAGTCAGTTACTAACAATCAACATCAAGATTTATAAAATTCTCGCCAATAGTTTTGGACACTTACGACTTAGAATGTAAGAACTTTGATATCAAAATTCCTTATTAGATGCTTTTTTGCTGTATAAATTTCCCATCAAGCATTATTTTCCAAAAGTATTTGTTTAACTGTGTAGGTATATTTTTCTATATTAATACCAATTTCCTAAAATAACTTGATAGGTAAATTAGTATTTTTAAGAGATTTTTTATAGCATCTGAGCCTATAATATAGCTTGAGTCAGATATGTAGTTACAAGGGGTGATGAGCGAAGCGTAGTAAAACCTACATAAGCGAAGAATGACGATGTCAATACTATCTGAATTATGCTATATCACTCATCATTATATATTTTTTCAGCTCTTTCATGCTCTTCTTGAGCTCTGATACTTAATGTAGCAATAGGTCTTGCTTCTAGCCTTTTTAATCCTATTGGTTCAAAATTTTTGACACAAAATCCATAGCTACCTGTTTTTATTCTTTGCAACGCAGCATTAATTTTATCAATTAATTTTCTATAACGATCTCTGGTTCTGAGTTCAAAATTTACATCTGATTCAATCGAAGCTCTATCATTAACATCAGGTTCATTAAGCCTTTCATGCTTCAAGTGATCAATAGTTTCTTTAGACTCCTGAGTCAAACTATCTTTCCATTCAATAAGCTTTCTTCTGAAATACTCTAAATGCATATCATTCATGTACTCTTCATCTTCTGAAGGTCTATAATTTTCTGGAAGCTCAGTAATCTTTTCATTCATATTTTTACTCCTAAATTATTTTTTTTCATAATTCTTAATTAAAAATTCATTAAGTAGTCTCACTCCATATCCTGTGGCACCTTTGGGAGAGCAATCACCACCATCATCTAGCCAATTGACACCTGCTATATCAATATGCGCCCATGCACAATCTTTTTGGACAAAGCGTTTTAAAAATTGTGCCGCTGTTATACTACCAGCACCACCCTTGCCAATATTCCTTACATCTGCAATATTTGAGTTAATTAAATCATCATAAAATTCATCCAAAGGTAATCTCCAAACCCTTTCTCCAACTTCTTCACCTGCTTGATGTAACCGCTTTACTAAATCATCATCATTAGAAAATATCCCAGCATTATGATGCCCCAAGGCTATAACTATAGCGCCTGTTAATGTTGCCAAATCAATCATAATTTTTGGCTTAAAATTTTCTTGCGCATACCACATTACATCTGCCAAAAGTAATCTACCCTCAGCATCTGTATTGTCAACTTCAATAGTTTGCCCAGACATTGAGGTAATAACATCACCAGGTCTTTGTGCACTACTAGAAGGCATATTTTCTGCTAAACCTATTACTCCTACAACATTAATTTTCGCTTTCCTTTCTGCAAGAGATTTTATTAAGCCAGTTACTACAGCAGCACCACCCATATCATATTTCATCATAGTAATAGATGGCCCAGATGGCTTCAAATTGATGCCTCCAGTATCAAATGTTACTCCTTTACCTATAAATGCAATAGGTTTATCGTTCTTATTGGAAGATTCATCACCATTCCATTCCATTGATATAGCAAATGTTCCAAAATCACTACCTTGCCCAACAGCAAGTATCGCATTCATTCCTAATTCTTTTAAACTTTTTTTATCAATAACTTTTACCTTAACACCTAATTTTTCAAGATCTTTACATACTAAAACAAAGCTATCTGGATTTAGAACGTTTCCAGGCTCAGAAACTAAATCTCTTACAAAATGAGTGGAATTTATGATTTTTTCTCTCATAGAAAAAATTTTCTCCACATTTAAGCTATTGGAATAAACATTTATTTTTTCTAGAAAAATTTTATGCTTATCTTTTTTATCAACATAATATTTGTCAAATACATAATTTTTCAATTTTATTCCTTCACATATATTCTCAATAAAAAAATCTTCTTGGTCTTTTAGCTCTTCATTATCTATAAAAATCGCAGCTTTACACACTTTTAATGAATTTAATTTATCTGCAATATTACCACCTAATTTTTGGATTTTCACTCTACTCAATTTGTTCGCTTCACCAGTACCACAAAATAAAAATCTCTTTATCTCCCCATTAATTTCAATTGTTGTAACTAATATTTCTCCAAATTTACAACTAAAATTTTCAAACATCTCTAATGTTTCAGTTATTAATTTAGCACTAGATTTTAAAAATGATGGCAATTTTTTAGTATCTGATAAAAACAAAACACCAAATTTTTCACTGTCATTAAATTGAAGTTTATTAAATGAAAATTCCATAATACAATCCTTGATAATATTCATAATCGGTTACCTTATATCACATATTAGAAAAAGATAAAATAAATAACTTTTATACTATGCCACAATAGATTTAACCTATATAATCCCATAGTTGCAATAAAAATTTTATAATTTACATTTATTTATAATGTTCTATTATTCCAATTAATTCTTCATTAGTTTTAATGTCCTTAATCAACACTTACTTCAGAAGGAGCTTCTGTGATTATTTAAAAGTACTTACCCTCACATTTATTGGATTTGTTTTAGTTATTTTTTTATTCGATATATTAGAGATTTCTAGGATAGCATCTAAGTATTCAGCAAGCTTTTTAGTAATTATCAAATTATCTTTAATGAAAAATTACAGCAGTTTAAGTCAGACTATACCGATGATTATTTTAGTATCATCTTTAATATATTTTAATTTAAAAAATAAAAATAATGAATTGATTGCGGCAAAAAGCATAGGCATATCAAATTTTAAAATCGTCCTTCCTGTTATTTTAGCAGTTTTTCTCTTCGGCGTTTGCAACATTACAATCATTAATCCTGTTGGGACGATGTTGCTCAAAAAATATCAAAATTACGAAGCTTACAATTTTAAAAAACAAACCAGCCTGCTATCCTTGTCAAAATCTGGAATATGGTTAAAGAACAAGCTTGATAATGAAAATTTGATAATTAATGCTTTAAGAGTCTCACAACTTTCAAATACTATGAATGATGTAAAGATTTTTTTCATTAATCAAAATGGTGGGTTGGAACGCCAAATTTTTGCGAAATCAATTTTGTTTCGCAATGATGATATCGAGATAAAAGAAGCTGTAATATTTGATAAACACTTTTCTATAAAAAAAGAAAAAGAAATGCTTCTACCTATAAAAATTTCTATATCACAGATATTTGAAAATTTAGCAACAATTGACACAATATCATTTTTTCAACTAATTGAATTCATACACATTACTGAAGAGTCAGGTTTATCGTCAACAAGATATCTACTACACTTTATTAAGGAATTATTATCACCCCTCTACATAATTAGTATGTCCGTGATGAGCTTCGTTTTTGCTAGTCGTTCAACAAATAGAAAAAAATTCAACTTATCATCATTGCATTGCTTAGCAGTAGGATTTATAATCTTCTTTGGTACAAATTTCATTCATACAATTGGATTGTCAGGAAATATATCTATAATTTTAGCAGTATTATTTCCAGTTATAGTCTCAAATATACTTGCATTATACCTTATACTGTATAAAAATTAATTACTTAACACTTTGGATAAGGGGACTACTAGTTATGCCAATAGATAATGCTGAAAAAATGCGTGATAGAGAGCTAAATTTCACAAAATTTAGAAAAGTTGCTTCTAGTTTTGAAAATCTCCTGCAAAATGCAAATGTCCTAAAATTTGCTCATGATAATAAAGAATTTATAAAAGAAATAATAAATGCTAGTAACAATCTTAGATTTTATTGGGGAGTTATCAAATTAATTGCTAAAAATTTATTCTCTGGAGATTTTTGGAAAATAATCTCCAAAGCTTCTACTATCTATAAAATATATCAGAATCGTGATAAGCCAGAAATGCAGAAGCTATTGATTGAAAAGACGAGCTTACTGGAACAAGTAGGAAAAAATAATCAGATTGCGAAAGAACTCCTAAATGATTTAGTTTTTACTGGAAGTAAAGATATAGCTCTTTTAAACCAACTGGCTGGGCCAACAATTGACCTATTACAAGATGAAAAATCAAGGAATGCACTAAAAATTGAATTAGCTAATAATTATTTTAAATTCAGCCTTAATTCTTTTAATAGACAATCTTTTATCGATAATTTTATTGAATATGAAAAAAGCCAAATTACAAACAAAATTAAAGATGAAAATGACTTGATGAAATTACTGAAGGAGAAATCAAATATAAGATTAGGAGATTCGAATTATACTTTAAAAAATATTATAAAATCACTTGAAGCCGATGCTACAAAAACTGAAATTTCAAATGCACTAAAAACACAACTACGCAAAGAATTAAACTTCTTGGGACTTAATGATGACATAATTAATACAATAATACCTGATGCATTAGTATTATCATTTCAAGATGCACAAAAAATTCTTCAAGACAATTATGATAAAGTACTAAATCAAAAAATAGTTGATATACATAATCAAATTGAAAATGATATTAAGCAAGGTAAATTAAATACCTTTGATAATTATGTTCCTGATATTTTAAGAGAACATGCACAGTACATAGTTGACGTTCAAGAACCTTTATATCAAGAAAAATATATCAAGGACTATATAAGGTTTAAGCAAGAAAATGGTTCTACAAAAAGCGTAGATGAATTAAGAGAAGAAGCCATAGAAAATTCATATAATCTAGCACCTGATTATATGAGATTAACGCAGAACGTGTTAAGAATTGTAGATTCCTTACCAGATCAAAAGACTGGCAATATTATAGAATCAGCAAATCCCAATCTAAAAACCGTTTTAAAAACATCAGGAAGAAAAATAATTGATTTCGTTAAAAGCTCTATAACTGCTTCAGTTCCCCTTCATGATATGCTAGCAGGATTTGGAGTTACAAACGAAATATTAGATTTAGCTCCATTAGTATTAGGTGAGGATGGAGGTATAGCTAAAGTAGCTAATTTAACAGAATCAATTAGAACGAAGTTTATTTTTGAATGGGCTGAAGATACATTAAACCTTTTAAATTCAAACGCTGAATTACAGCAAAAATTTAAAGACAGCCCAGAAATGGCGAGCAATTTAACTAAAGGTATAGTGAATAGTATACCTTTTTTAAAAAATTTATGTCAAGATTTAGGCTGTACTGACCAAGTATTTGATATTATTTCAATATTGGTTAAAACCCCAGAAGATACGCAAAAAATCTTAGGATACCTAAATAAAGGAAAATATGTAGAACTTGCTCAAAAATTCATTGAGGTTGCTGAATCTAATCAGGAATTACGAGATTACTTAACTAGTCATAAAGATGTGTATAAAAAATTAGTTTCATCCTTATTCAAGGAGATAGATTTGATGAGAGATCTTAAGGATAAGAATGGAATTACTAATGAAGCGCTAATGGAAATTTTGGACAGCACATTATCTATATTGGATGAACCTACAAAATTTAATGAGCTGATTGATGTATCTAATCAAATTTTTAATACCATAAATAAATATATAGCCGATAATGCTTTGGGTGAATTCTCAAATTTACAAAAAGAAGATTATATTAAATTAGCAAAGACAATATTACAAAGTGAGGCTTTATTTAAACTTTTAGATGAAAATAAAGTAGCTTTAGGAAATTTTGTAGAACTTTTAGTAAGCAAAATTCCTACATTGCGAGCTGTCAAACAAAATAGATTAGCAGAAATTGATATTAGAAGCACTTTAAATACGTTGATTAATCGTGATATACTAAGACATGAGAGGCTGATAAGTAATATAGCAGATGCTATAAAAACAGGGAATACATCGAGCTTTATCAAACTACTACCTCGGCATCTTATTGTTGCAATTCAGAAGGGGCCAAAAATACTTCTTCAATATTTATCATCTCCAAGTGTAAAAGAAGGGTTGGCCGCTCTCATAAAAGCACAAATTAATTCTAATACTTTCCACAATTCATTAGATGAATTATTGCAAGGTACTGGTAATACAGATATGACCAATTTGGGCAAAACAAAGGACCTATCTGGAATTGTACTTGATGATACTGATTTTTCAAAAATTAAAAATATACAAGGCTTCACTTTTGTAGGTTCAAATTTTACTAAATCTAATTTCGCAAATATAGAAGTTCAAAATTCATCTTTTGTGAATTCTGTTTTCCAAAAAGGAGTCAGTTTTGCAGGCTCAGAACTGCAGGATGTGGATTTTAGTAATGCTAAATTTAGTGGCTATCAAATAGAAGAATTATACCTCCCAAGAAGAACTCAAACTACAGGTAAAATTGAAAAAGATGCAAAAATTAGTTTTAAAAATGCAATACTAAAAAACGTTAATTTCAGTAATATAAGTTTAATAAAATCTGTACACTCTTCCTCCGATACTCTAAAGATTGATTTTGAAGGCGCTGTGATCGATCGCTTAACATTCATTTCTTTAGTGAATGCTATTAGAGTAAATCCATCTCTCCAAAATGATATAAATCTTAAAGGAGCTAAAATTATTGGTGATTTAGGTGAGCTAGATTTATCAGGAATAAATCTAGCAGGGCTAGACCTTTCTGCTGTAAGCAATTTAAAAGGTACCATTGTTAAAGGAACTAACTTAAAGGGCACAAATATTAATTCAGAATTATTAAAGCAAGCTTTACAACTTGAGGGTTTGCAAATAGATCTTGCAGAAGACGCATTAAATGAAATTGAAGCATCACAAAAACAAAATAAGGAATTAATTATTATTGGAAAAATATCTAAACTTATAGTTGATAAATTAATCAGTGACGGCAAATTGGTTGTTAAAGATGCTATTGAAATTACTTTATTAATTGAACGACTCAATACTAAATTATTAACAGAATTAGATTCCTTAAAAGAAGGTGAAAAGGAGTTTTTATACAATCTTTTTGAAAAAAATTACGCTAATTTAGACCAATTTACTTTAGATCCAGATACAATAAAGCATTATTCAGATTTTTCAGATAAGCAACAAGTAATTTTAAATTTCTTATATGACAAAGCTTTTCTAGGTACCAATTTAACAGACCAAAATCTAGCAAATGCTTTAAAATATGAAAATATGAAAAATCTAATTGCTGATGAAATTAGTAAAAAATTATTCGGAGGTGGTCAAAATAGAGGAAAAGATTTCATAATTATCAGAGAACATTTATCAAAAGTTTTTAATCAATTATCTCCTGAAGAAAAGCAAAATTTATATACCAGTATTTGCACTACTGACTCTGGCAAAATGGTATTAAATACAAGCCCTGAATGCGAAACATTAATAAACTCATTAAAAGAGCAATATTACACTAAAACAAAATATACCACGGCTGGCGTTGCAACGAGTGGAATATATTTACCAACAAAAAGTGCACTTGATGAATTTATAACAAGTAATGTGAATAAAATTAAAGTAATTTCTGATTTAGCAAAAATAAAAGAATTATCAGAAGTAGTTGGGCAAAAAATAGGGCAAAAATTATTCGGAGACGCTATGTCAAGCTCTAGACAGGCAGATGTTAAAAAAATTATTGCTTATTTTAATGATCAAATTTTTCCACACATTTTATGCCAATTACCCAAAGATGAAAAACAGGCTTTATTAGATAATATAAACTATAATAAAGACGAATTGGTAAATAAGTTAGTTGGGGATTTTAATAAGGTTAACATGCTGGGCATGAGTAAAGTTAATGAAAACAGCTTATCACAAGTTTTTTATAACAGCACCTCCTACACCAAGACAGGAACTGTTGTTGGTGGCATTCAATTAGACACCACAAAATTAAACTCACAAGATTTTTTTGATTCAGTAGCAGATTGTGTTATGGGCAAGTGCAAGTCAGATTTATCACAAATTGAAGAACTTGCAAAAAAAATCGGAAATAAGCTTGGAGAAAAATTATTTGGTGATAACGCTTCTAGTTCTAGAAAAGAGGATGTGACAAAAATTATCAATATATTAAATAAAGTTGTTCTCCCTGATGTTATAAAAAGCTTAAGTGATGATGGGCAAGAAAAAGAAAATTTTCTAAAAGCAAATGATGAAACCATTAATTCATTAGTGGGAAATTTTACACCAAGTGGAATTTGGGGGAAGAAAATTACTGAACCAATCAGTTTGGCACAAATTTTTTATGATAATTCGTCCTATACTAAAGTTGGCTTGGTAAGTGGAGGTATTCAAATAAATGATAGTAAATTAACAAACAAATATTTTTTAGATGCAATTAAAGATCGCTTAAAAATTGAGGCCCAATTACCTCAAAGAATTAGATAAAATAAACAAGTCTTCAGCACTTCCTGATTTAATAAATATATTATTATAATAAATAAAAATCATAAAATTTTTATGAATGGATTTGATGAAATTAGATTTCCAGAAGATATATCTTATGGAGCAATAGGGGGACCTCAATATTTTACAGATATAGTATCTGCATCTTCTGGTGGTGAGTACAGAAATATCAACTACAGAGATTCGAAAATGAAATTTAATATTGCTTATGCTATTAAAACAAAGGAACAAATTGATAAATTACTGCTGTTTTTTAGAGCAAGAATGGGAAGGGCTATTGGTTTTAGATATAAAGATTGGAGTGATTTTAATGCTAAAAATCAATTAATTGGAATAGGTGATGGAAACACAACTAGATTTCAACTAAAGAAAATTTATAAAAGTGGTGACTCTGAGTTTATCAGGATTATTGAGAAGCCTGTATTTAACAGTGTTTCTATATACTTTGATGACAATAATGTTGAACAAAAATATTATAGCATTGATTACACAACAGGAAATATAGAGTTTACCCAGCCAGTAAACGTTGGAGTAAAAATTCTTACTAATTTTGAGTTTGATGTTCCAGTGAGATTTGATATCGATTATCTTCCAATATCAATTGACGGAAAAAATCTTTATTCGTGCAAAGAAATTAACCTTGTTGAAATAAAATTATGATCAAAATAAATGAATTTACTAAAAACAAATCATTTAATTCAGTCGGTAATTACGCAGTTTGCTGGCATATACAGCTCACGAATGGCGATCAATTAAGATTAACCAACTATAATGAAGATATTAACATCAAAGATTATAAATATATTGCTGAATCTATTTTTACTTATAAATCTATAGAAAAAAGTTCTGAATTACTAGCGGGAAAAAACGAAATATGTGGAATAATTTGCGATAAATATTTTAAAAGGCAAGATATTATAAATGGTAAATTAAACGATGCATATATTGAAATATTTTTAATAAATACAAATAATTTGGATAATGGTAAGTTGATTTTAAATCAGGGATATGTAAGTAACATAAAAATTATTGATAACAAGTTTATTGCAAATATTTCTTCATTAAAAAATAAATTTAATAATAAAATTACAAATTCTTTTTCTCAGAATTGTAGAGCTAAATTTTGTGACAAAGATTGCAGTTTATACGAGGAAAATTATAAATTTTATGGAAAAATATCAAAAGTAGTCTCAAACAATACATTATTTGATGCTGAAAGAAATGAGGAAAATTTTTATTTTAATTTTGGAGAAATAACTTTTATATCAGGAAATAATACAGGATTATACTTTCAAGTAAAAAATTTTAAAAATGGTAAAATTGAATTAAATTTGCCTAGCATTTATAAATTAGCAGTAGGTGATGCATACTCAATCATAGCTGGCTGTGACAAAAATTTTTCATCATGTGTTACCAAATTTAATAATGCATTGAATTTTAGGGGAGAACCATATATTTCTAAGGTTCTAACACGTCTTTAATCTATTAAAAATTGCTGATAATGGAAAAGCTAAGATTGATAAAAATATACAAAACAGCTCCTTTGAAAGATTAAAATAGAAATCAGTACCAATTTTTGGATGAATAAAAAACCCTATTATTCCCAAACAAATTGATGAGTACGCAAAAAAAGTGCTTTTTTTGAAATTTAAAAAGGATACCACTACTGGAAAAAATAGTGTACACACCATTATTTCATAACTTAATAACATTGTCTCTATAATATTATCAAAATAATTTGCTATTACAATTCCCAAAAAACCGAGTAAAATAGTGACAACCCTTGTTTTAAGTAGATCATCTGAGAGTGAATTTTTCTTAAAATCTAATGTTAAATTTGAAATTATTGCACATAATAACGAATCACCTGTTGAAATAATAGCGCATAAAACTGCAAGTGATGCTATAGAAGTAATAAAGCTGTTGGACGTACTAATGAAAAAGAATATCATCTGACTACTTCCAGTAGGAATATTTTCAATACTCCTAGCTGCTATACCAAAAATAAGTGGCAAAAAGGAAAAACCAAGCAATAAAACTCCTGCTATGAAGGCTGATATATATGCCGTTTTTGAGTTTTTAGCAGAGAAAAATTTTTGCGCCATATCTTGCTCTATGAAGACAAATAAAAATGGAACAATTATATATGGTGCGAAAAGCGCTTTATCTTTATTGACGATACTATGAAACAAATTATCTAATGAGAATTGAATATACTCATATTTGTTAAAAATATAGTATCCCATAATAATTGCAAAGGTAAGAAATATAAATATTATTTGCACAATATCTGTATAAACTATCGCCTTTAACCCGCCTAATACCGTATATAGTATTAATATTGTCCAAAATATATAAACTACGAACTCATTTTCAATGCCAAATGCAATTAAAAGTTTTCTGGTACCTACTATTGTTGAAATTAAAATACCATAAAGAGAAATTATGGATATAGCAGAAGCTATTTTTCTAAGAAATTTTGACCCATATTCCTTTTCAAATAATTCGGCTATAGTTGAAATATTTTTTTCTCTTAACTGTTTTGCACCAAAAATTGCAACTGCAATTAAGCCAAGAGATATGCCAAGAGAATAAAATATACCATATATTCCATATTTATAGGCAAAATCAGATGTTCCAAGTATTACTCCAGCCCCTAATTGTGTTGCCAACAACGCTATACTAACTGATATAACCCCTAGTTTCCTATCAGCTAAAAAATAACTATCATTTGTACTTATTCCTCTTGATGACTTATATCCAATATATATGAATATAAAAAGAAGTATTGCTGAAAATGTTATGAAATAATAGCTCATACAATATTGCAATACTTTAAAATATAAAACTCAAAAAAGATCTTTAATAACTAGTCCCAGCAGGCTTCCTGAAAGATTTATGTTTTCTTTTTCTTGCTTCAATACTTTTTCTAAGCTTTTTTTCAGAAGGCTTTTCATGATGCCTTTTCTCTCTCATTACTTTAAATATGCCCTCTCTTTGCAATTTCTTCTTAAGAATTTTTAAAGAATAATCAACATTGTTGAATCTAACTTGAACTTCTACCAAAATGTTATAATTTTTGTTATTAATTTACAGTGGATTCTACAACAAACAAATATAAAAGTAAACAGCGAAGTGAGCACAATACAGATATTAATTAAAATTTATTCATCGGCTAATACATTGGCTAATACTCAAAAATTCTAGTATTAATATATATCTGGAGAGATTTGAACTTCACTCGTGATAATAAAACTTATATCATTTATCAAATACTCTATCTCAACAAAAGATGCTTGCCATCCCTTTTGAACCCTTAAAAGCGGCATCTCTATTTGACACCTATACCCTTGCTCGCAAAAAAACTCAACTTTTTGTTCAATATAGCAATTATCACATAAATTTTTGGAAAAATAAGATGCAATTTTTTTGACTAATAAATGCCACTTATCATAAGAGCTTAAGAATCTAAAATCCCTTTCTTCCTCATTAACTGCATTCCAAAATTTTACTATATGTGGTTTGTGAGAAGAATTAATATTTATCTTATTTTTATAAAATTTAAATTCAGCTTTGGGTAGTGTAACATTATTAAGAATGAGATAAAAAAATGAATTTACTCCTTCACTTATTTTTAATCTATTTTCAGTAGCATCGCTTATAGCATTTCCAGAAAAATAGTGAAGCGCATTGGGAAGATACCTAATGTAATTGTTATCACCTGGTAAATTTTCAAAGTAAAATTTTGATGAATCTGGGACAAAAAAGTCATCACCACTAGCATTAATTATATATTTAGGTAGTTTCATCCTTTCCTTATATTTTGGATCATAATCATCATTTAGATAACTCATCGGATCTTCTATTTTCATTAAATCAGCAAATTCTTTACTATTAATCCTGTCAGTCACCCCTTCGCTTTTATAATCTCTCAATGCAGGGGGGCATCCATTTTTATATGATTGACAGATGTGATTAATTGATTTTTGCACATTTAAAATATCAATTACTATTGGAGAAATAGCAGAAATTCTTGAATCTTCAAGTGCTGCCAACCAAATAGCCCAACCTCTTTTAGAGGCGCCAGAAAGAACGAAACTATCTATTGTTATATCATTTTCTTTTATTAAAATTTCTTGTATAGCATCCATAGCCTTTATAACAGATTTTACCATAGGCAAATGCCCAGCCAGATAAGCATTTTGCAATGGTGATTCCATTACTTTATTATATGTATATGCCAATATTTGATCTTCCTTTCTAAATTTACCTCCCACAAGTAAATACTGATTTGGAACATCACGCAATTCTATGACCGGAGCTTTGTTTTTAAATGCAATTTTAGCGAAATCTATGTTTTCTTTTGGTTCCAAGAAATTAATATTTCCTTTTTCGTCTTTATTATACCCTGCAGTAACATACAATAGCGCTTGATTATATTTAACATTGTGAGGTAAATAAATAATTAATTCATGACTCCAAATAGTATTTTGTATATCACTATACTCAGATATTGGCCATTTTTGTGAAGTTAGTAAATACGTATTTATTGAAATATTGTCAAATTCTGATTCCTTAGATTTTAGAAATTTATAACTAAATTCACCATCCTCAAATTTAATAAAATTACTGAGAGCTTTGTTTAAAGTAGGTGGAGAAAAATTTTCAGCATGGCCACCAACATGAGCATAGCATTTATCATCAAATAGGTTTTGCATATAACAAAGTAAAGTTAAGAATATTAATATTTTCCTATTATGAGTAAATTTTATCATTATCTAAAAATTAAGTAAAAAAATTATTTTATCAGATCTAATATAACAGATATAATTACTTTGTGTATAGCTTCTCTAAATATCTGGCAATTAGGTCAACTTCAACATTTACTCTTGACCCAATGTTAATGTGGGATAAATTCGTATGACCCCACGTATGTGGCACTATATTTACTTCAAAAAAAATTTTGGTCACTTTATTAACTGTAAGAGATATTCCGTTAATCGTAATAGAGCATTTATAGGTGATATATTGATTTAGTTGCTCAGGTAGTATGAATCTTATTTTGTGAGAATCTCCATCTTTCTCAATTTCAGATACTTCAGTATTGCAATCAACATGACCCTGAACAAAATGTCCATTTAGTAAATCCCCTACCCTTAGTGATTTTTCTAAATTCACTTTATAACCTAGATCCCAATAATTAACGTTAGTCACCCTTCTTGTTTCTGATGAAATTTGCGCAATAAAACTGTTATTACCAATTTCAATCACTGTAAGACAAATTCCATCACAGGAAATTGAGTCTCCAATATTAATTTTATTAGTATCTAATACAGTTTTAATCTCCACTTTCCAATCATCAGCATTTTTATTTACTACTGATACGATACCAACGTCTGTTATAATACCGCTAAACATGTCATATTTCTTGTTGCATAAAACTTAAAAACAGCTATCTTAAAACTGACTGTTAGTCAATTTAATAATCTTTTTTATGCTATGAAAATATATCTTGATAGTTGTGATGTGGACTTGATCAAAAAATATAAAGATTTAGGCTTTATTGACGGGGTCACAACTAATCCTTCAATCATTGCAAAATCTGGCAAAGATTTTAAAAAAGTTATTAAAGAAATTTGTGATGTTATTGATACATCTATAAGTGTTGAAGTACTATCAACTGATTATCAAAACATGCTTAAAGAAGCGGAAGAATTTTCAAAAATTGCACCGCAAATTACTATAAAATTACCAATTACAGAAGATGGTCTAAGAGCGTGCAAAGCATTATCTGAAAGGGCTTTTAAAACCAATATGACTTTGTGTTTTTCACCATTACAAGCATTGTTAGCAGCAAAAGCAGGAGCTACTTATGTCTCTCCCTTTATCGGAAGACTTGACGATATGGGAAGAGATGGAATTGATTTGATTGCGGATATTTGCTCTATTTATGAAAATTATCCAGATATATCAACTCAAATTTTAGCAGCTTCAATAAGGCATCCAATCCATATAATTCAAGTTGCTAAGCTTGGCGTTGACGTGATAACACTGCCACCAAAATTAATTGAGATGATGATCAATAATCCTTTAACTTATAAAGGTATTGAAATTTTTTTAAATGACTGGAATAATATAAAAAAGTAGTTTTAAAAATGATTAAGATAGTAGTGGGGTTACTGATTTATACATCTTTTATAAGTGCTAATGCACAGGAAAATCCACTTGAGGTGTATAAAAATTATATAGATTTCCTCTCTAAAAACGACACTGTTATTTCGCAAAATATTGCAAATGCAGATACTCCAAAGTATTTACCAAAAAAATTGGAAGATAAAAAAAATCCTTTTAGCTACGATATTGAATTAGATACAACTAACCCTATGCATATCCACGCTGAGGAAAAAAATTCTAAATATAAATTATCAACTGCTGAAATAGTTGAAATCAAACCAGATGGAAATGCCGTAACATTAGAAAATGAATTATTAAAGAAGAACCAAAATTCAGTAAAATTACATCAAGTTTCAAATATGTATAGCAAAGCAAAAAATATGATGAAATATGCAATTACAGGACAAATGAAATGATAAAAAATGTTTTTTTCTTATCAATATTAGCATTATTTGCTGGCAATTTTAATTGCATCTCTATCTCCTTTGCTGATGAAAAAATAATTAGTGATCCGCTAGAAGCATCTATTAAAATATCATCATCAGGTATGCAAGCTCAAAGTCAAAGACTTAAGGTCGTTGCACAAAATATTGCAAATTCTAATGTTACTGGCAAAACTCCAAATGAAAATCCATATAGAAGAAAAATAATTTTCTTCAAAAATGTTTATGATCCAAAATTGGATGCAAAAGTACTAAAGGTTGACTCCATAAAAGAAGACCAATCTGATTTCACACTTAAATATGAACCAAATCATCCAGCAGCAGATAATAATGGTATGGTAAAATACCCAAACGTAAATATAATAATTGAAACTGTTGACTCTAAAGAGGCGCAAAGAACATTTGATGCAAATGTAAACTCCTTAGAAATAGCAAAGTCAAATCAAAACAAAGTTCTTGAATTAATGAGATAATATTATGACAACTTCATCGTCTATTAAACCGGATTTTAGTAATGCTGTTGAGGCATATAAAAAGGCAAATAAAAATATTAAAAACCTTAGTTCCTCATCAGAAAACAGTAAAATTAGCACAAATTCTGGGCATGGTGTTCTATATGCTGGGGATAAAATGGATGTCTTATCTCAAGGTGTTACTAAAACCTCACAATTTTCTAGTATTGTTCAGGAATTGATAAAAACAAGGGTGCAAAAGGTCAAAAATGCCGATAAAGTCTCATTAGATGCAATTAAAGGACGGACAGGAATGATTGAAGTAATGGAGGCAATAAATAATTCGGAAATAGCATTGCAAGAAATCGTTACAGTTAGAGATAAAATCGTCGCTGCCTACTTAGATATTTTAAAAATGCCACTTTAATTATTTTACAAAACGATATTTAGCACGCATATGATTTAAATTTACAGGGTTAAATAAAGCCACCGTACATTACAAACCTTAAAACGATACTACAAAACAATCTTTAATAAAAAAAGGTGCTGCTTATAAAAATAAAAACAACACCTCCAACGAACAAGGGCTGGTAACTAAAATTTTTTAAAAAAATAATGTGTTCGTTGATGTTTCAAATACAAAACACCTTAACTCTATATGCTGAAATAATTTATTCAAGAAATAAATCTTAACAACCAATTTAATTTTTGTCTGAATCACCATAATAAAAAAAACTTTATTATAAAAGGAAATTATAATTTTGATATAGGCTAAAATAATTCTAGATCAAAGCATTTATACACAACCAATAGCAAATCCAAAAAACATTAACATGCCAAAAGCAAAATTGCTTTTAAACTTCCTTAAGCAATCCTCTGGCGAATTTAAATCAACATTATCAATTTGTTGGGACAACATGAAAAAACCTATAAGCACAACTATAAAAAATATAACATTTAGGTTCGCATTTAACCCTGCTATAGCTAATGAAAAAATAAAAAATTTATAGAGGTATCTCACTATTTCTTTTGTCTTATCACCAAAAGCTAATGCCATGGATTTAACGCCAATTTTTTCATCATCTTTTTTATCTTGATGCGCATATATTGTATCGTAACCAATAGTCCAAAAAATTGATGCTATATATATTAAGATAGGTACAAAGGAAATGTATTGCTCAACAGAAAACCATGCAATAAAGATACCTAAATTAAAGGTAGCACCGAGAAATACTTGTGGGTAGTAACTATACCTTTTTATTAATGGATACACCATAATCAGCCCCATTGTTAAAATACCAAAATAAATTGATTTCGGCGGAAGTAATAATAATATAAATAAGCCAATGCTCAGCAGCACAAGAAGGAATTTAACTGCATTTTTGAACGTTAATTCACCACTCGCAAGCGGCCTCATTTTTGTGCGCTCTACATATTTATCAATATCCCTGTCTATGATATCATTGATTACTGCACCTGCACCCCTCATTATAACAGCTCCAAAAGTAAATATTATAAAGAGACATAAAAAATGAATAATATCATAAGAAACAACTGCTAAAATCCATAAAACAGGCATCATAACTAATTGAGTTCCCACAGGTTGATGCAATCTCATCAATCTTGCATAAGGATTTGCATCTGCAAATTTGAAAAAATCCATAGATATTTTTTCAATCATTCGTATCTTTTGTTTGACATAGGCATTACCCTTATCAACATAACTTTGAAAATTACTGCTTGGTTGCTTTTTCATCACCTGGCAATATATAATCTTCGCCTTCCCACGGGCTTTTAAAATCGAAATCTCTAAATTCTTGTGCTAATTTTACCGGCTCGTAAATCACCTTCTGCTTTTCCAAATCATATCTAACTTCAACATTACCAGTTAATGGAAAGTCTTTTCTCATAGGGAAACCAGAAAACCCATAATCTGTTAATATTCTCCTCAAATCATCATTTCCCACAAAAAATATTCCATACATATCCCAAACTTCTCTTTCATACCAATGTGCTGAGCTAAAAACATCTTTCACGGTTGGAATAAAGTCCTCATCAGAAACTTCAACCTTCACTTTTATTCTAAGATTATGCTCTATGCTTAAAAGCTGATAGACCACTGTAAATCTTTTGTCCTTTTTTGGATAATCAACTCCACAAATATCGAGTAACATTTTAAAAAGGTAACTTTGCTCATCTCTTAAAATTATTAAAACCTGCTTTAAATCGCTCTCTGACACTGTTATTGACAGTTCATCAAACGATATATAAAAGTCACTTATTAGTTCTTCTAATCTCTTATCACTTTGCAGTTTTTTGGATAATTGCTGTACATCCATTATGTTTTTTAATAAAAATATATTTAAAATTTATTGTTAGGTTAGCAAATATTGCAAAATTCTGCAATTAATTATACTGTTTCAAAAATTAAAACATAATTTAAGATGGCTAGAATCCATGAAATTTGTAAAAAACAAACCTATATTAGGTCTTTATATTGCAAAGAGGATAGCAAATTTCATGATATTTTTCAAAGTGCTAACGATAAAAAAAATATTCAATTAAGCCCTGAGGAGGGAAAGTTATTAAGCATGCTTATTGCAATTCATAAATCAAAATATGTTTTAGAATTAGGTACCTTAGTAGGTTATTCATGTTGCTGGATAGCATCATCCCTACCAGAAGATGGAAAAGTGATAACATTAGAAACAGATCTAAATCGTCATAACATAGCAAAACAAAATTTTGCTAAAATGCCGTTTGCTAATAAAATCACTGCCATTCACGCTGATGCGATAGATTTTTTAAAAACTCTCAATCTAAATTACAAATTGGATGCGGTTTTCATTGATGCTAAAAAAGATGATTACCCACTATATTTAAAACTGATCTATCCATTTCTAAAAGTAGGAGGTCTAATTATTGCTGATAATACCCTTCTATTTGGAAGCGTATTTGAAGATTCAACACCAAAATATCATAAAAAATGGCAAGCAATAAAAGATTTTAATCTTGATATAAGCGATCAACAAAAATATAAAAGCCTAATCTTTCCTACCAATGACGGTCTGTCAGTAAGTATAAAGCTTTAAGGTCGATAAGTTATAACTTAATATCTCCGTATATCAATATTTCATTATGCATTTTAGAGTTTTAGGTAGCTTAAAGTTTTTCAAAATGAACTCATCTATAGTAAAAAGCATAGGCTTGATGAATCCAAAACTTAATATTATAACACTCCATAAAACAGGAAATTCCCATCCTCCGCCTCGTCCAGCCCAAATAAAACCTAATGAAAAATGGTGACCTAAAAAAGTTGCTATCAATAAATACAAGACCAATCCAAATGAACTAAATCTAATTAAAAATCCACAGCTAACTGCTAAACTACCTAAAAACTCTATTATCCCCGCTAAATATACAAAAAACATTGGATTAGGAACACCCAAGGTAGCAAAAGCTGAAACATCAATATTTCTTATTGCATCCCCAGCAAACAATTTTTCACAAAAATGCGGTATTAAATCATAACCAATATAAACTCTAATGAAAACTAATTGAAACATCATCAGCTTTTCTTTTATCCCTACCTTGTCATTCAATAATGCCAAATCTTGTTCACAATATAAAACAAAAATTAAAAATTGAGCTATCAATATAAAAAAATATAACCATACAGCCATTGGTAACCATGATAAATACGACAGTCGCAACGCGATAATGGCAAAAAACGAACTTAGTAAAAAAAAGGGGACAAAATATCTTTTTTGACCAATTAATGTTGATATAGTAAGTGCACTAAATAGCAAAATAAATGATATTTTTTGAAAATCAAAATTATTTGTAATTAGTACATACAATTGGTAAAAAAATGCAAAAACTGAGATTGTAATATTAAAATTATTTAATAAAACTATATTTTTATTACTCATTACTCATAACTATAAATTGATACCTTCTAGTGACCAAACAAACTATTAAAGTACAAAGCCACATCTAAACACTAACCCTTCAAATTACATACTGTCAAGCAGTCATACAATTATAAAAACTTAAAGTTTTATATTTGATATTAAATTAACTATAAAATATTGGTCAATAGAGCTATTATTTTTCTAAATCTTCATCTATTTTTGATTTATCATTTATACCCTTTCTGAATGATCTTAAACCTTTACCCAACTCACTCATGACCTTTGGTAATTTCCCAGCACCAAACAACACAAAAACAATGAGCAATATTAAAAGTAGTTCTCCAAATCTGCCAGACATTATAAAATAAACTTGATATAATTGTTCGTTTAGTGAATATTATTGTATTCAAAATTAATAAATTAGCAAGTTTATAAGTAAAAATGCATTTTCAGGATATAATATTTAAACTTCAAACTTATTGGAATCAGCAAGGCTGTGTGATACTTCAACCCTTAGATACTGAGGTAGGAGCTGGCACATCTCATCCTGCAACAATGCTAAAATCGCTCGACGATAAAGAGTGGAATGTTGCTTATGTACAACCATGTAGAAGACCAACAGATGGTAGATATGGAGATAATCCAAATAGAATGCAACATTACTATCAGTTTCAGGTTTTGATGAAACCATCTCCTGATGATATACAAAAAAAGTGCCTAGATAGCCTAGAGCTTTTAGGAATAGATGATAAATTGCACGACATAAGATTTGTTCATAGCGATTGGGAAAACCCTACTCTTGGCGCATGGGGATTGGGATGGGAAGTATGGTGTAATGGCATGGAAATAATTCAATTTACCTACATGCAACAAGTTGGAGGAATCTCTTGTAAATTAATCCCTGGAGAAATAACATACGGGTTAGAAAGGTTAGCTATGTATATTCAAGATAAGGATAATGTTTGGGATCTAACTTGGAATTCAAGCGGTATTACTTATGGAGATATATTCTTATCTCAAGAAAAGGAGTTTTGTGAATTTAATTTTAATGCAGCAAATACTGAGATCTTAATTACACATTTTAAGGATTATGAAAAGATGGCTTTAGAACTCATAAATAAAAACCTCATTTATCCTGCGTACGATTATTGTGTAAAATCCTCTCATCTATTTAATATTTTAGAAGCAAGAGGAGTACTAAGTGTAACTGAAAGGGCATCATATATAAGTAGGGTCAGAAACATTGCAAAAAGTTGCTGTTTGAAATTTGCGGATAATTATTAAAATACCTATTTATAACCCGAGTTGGAGATAAGAAATGGGACTTTTTTTTATCAAAATTTATCCTTTACTTCCTGTCCAGTTTTTTAACACCACCTCTCTTTATGATTAAAGCTTCATTTATATAGTAAAATAAATCGTCTTTTTTTCACAAAGCCTCCTACGTTTAATTTATAAATTATCGATTAAATAATAAATATTTTTTCTCTAATCAAGTAAGTGAGGAAATTTTAAGGTAAAAACAGTATAACCATTTATTTTGGCTGATGAATAACAACTTATTGAACCATTTAAATCCTCCATAACTAACCTACTAAATTCTAAACCAATTCCTGTACCATTATTGCTATAGCTGTAAAATTTATCAAATAATACTCTAATATTATCCTCGTTTATTCCTTTTCCATAATCAATATAATAAATTGTACTTGGCTTATCTGGCTCTGTTCTGATTTCAATAAGTATCTCTTCTCCGTTATGATTATATGTATTCTTTATTAAATTAATAATAATATATTTTAAGCAATTATACGCACACTTTACTTTGAAATTCTCGCTAATTTTTATCTTAATATCCCTAGCCTGTGGCATATATAATTCACAATCCTCAACTGCTTCATATATACATTTTTTAATATTAAAAACAGACTTTTCTTCCTTTTTCACAGATTGACTGAGAACTGCACATAAATTTTCCAGAGTATTTAACTCATATAGATTTATTTTCACTAAATTCTCAACTATCCCCTCAATAGAAGAAATTTTTTTCTCAGTAAATTTATATTCATTCTCACCGTACAATGATTCAATTTTAGCACGCTTTAACTCATTACTCAATAATTGGCTATAACCATACGATGCAGCGATGGGCGTTTGAATTTCATGTACAATTAAATTTCCAAACATCTCTGTCATTTCAAATTGTTTTTGTTGCTCTTCATCCTTTTTGTCAATTTTTTGCTCTTTATTTTTCATAAGAAATACAGTGACAAATATTGCTGAAATATATACATAAATTAACATCATTAGGCTTTTTAAATCAAATACAGAATTGTCTATATTGATAATCGTGTGAGTCAAATACCCTAGCGTAAAGCCACCCGTCAAACTGAATAAAAATCCAGTAATATTTAGGAATTGATAAAGCAATAAGATTGAAAGCACAGCATTTACACCCCAAAAACTATGATTATCAGTATTAAACAACATATAACTTGCTAAAAAAGGTAAGCAATAAGTCATTATAAAAAAGTAATAATATGGCATCACCTTTTCTTGAAACTTAGAAGATAGTAAAATATCTCTAAAAATCATCACGAATACTAATATATAGCCAATAATAACCAATATAAGTAATGACAAAGAATTTTTATTTAAGTAAAAACTATACACAAAAAAATAACAAAGAACAAATATACTAAAACGCGTATATAAAGGATCTTGAGCAATAAATCTTTGTTCAAATTTTTGTAATATTGAAATCTTTTTATACTTCTCAAGTTCTATATCTAAATCTTCTCTCATTATTCTAAAAAATATTTTAATTTCTTTTAATAACTCCTTCGGCGTAAATTTTCGAACCTTTTGAAAATAATGGCAACCAAAAAATCCAATTGCAACACCAATTTGGGCAGTTAGCACATACAGCATTGTGTATTCTGGAAAGTAAAAAACACTTACTACTGCAAATAAAAATCCCACTAACACCCCAGAAATAAATGAATGTTTTTTAGCCTGAAAATCATACAACCCAGCAAATAGCGGAATAGTTAGCATTTGAATTCCAAAAGTTTTAAATAACCGAATATTCTCAAACAAATTATTAGATAGCAAAAACAATGGTGCTAGCGAAATGATAAGAATAAAAATCCTCAAAATTTTCAATTCTTGCTTATCTGTTAAATTGGGAAACAACACTTTAATAAAATCTTTAGTAATAACAACACTTGCTGCATTTAAGTATGCATCACTGGTAGACATAATTATTGCAAATAACCCCACAATCATTACCCCTTTAAGGCCAATTGGCACATAATTGTTAATAAACCTAAATAGCACATTCTCACCTAACCCAACATCATTAGCTTTCATTATGTAAGCTATCACACAAATTGAAAGCATAAATGGGATGCTAATAAAAAATAGATTGTAAAATACGGTCTTTAACTTTTTTGGAGTAGCAGCCAACATTAAATACCTTTGCATTAATGGTGCCCCAACCTCTGGTAAAAGTGAGGCTGTTAAAAAACTCAGTAGGATAATACTGTTCTTGAAGTTTAAATCAAATTCAAAAGTTGACTCAGGTAAGCTTAAAATAACTTGCTCCACCCCATCAAAACGGTAACTAACTACAGCACAAGCAATTGGTATTATAAGAAAAAATATCATAAATTGATAAACGTCAATCGCCATTATACCCCTTATTCCTCCTATCATGCCATAAATTGCTATAATGAAATATCCAATCAATACTCCAAGTGAAAAATTCATTTCAAAAAAATATGCACACATGGCACCTATGGCAATTGATTGCATGCAAATAGTACCTATCGTTTCAATAATTGCGGCAAAAACTGTTATAAATCCTGCAGATTTGCCGTAAAGACTTCCCATCACCTGGCTTATTGTTGAGCAAAATTGTAAATTGTAAATTTTTGGCCCCAAAAATTTTGCAATAATAAGCCAATAGAAAGGCTGTGATAAAACATATATCAAAATAATTGCCCCTCCATTATATAATTTATCAACATAACCAATTGTGGAACCAGCTCCCACTGCTGTTGCAAAAATTGTGCAAACAAACATGATGGTTGAGGAATTTTTCAAACCAAAAGCGAAATCATCTGCCTTTTTTATTTTCTTGTAATAGTAAAAAGCAATACCCATACATATAAAAACATGGATTATAACTAATGAAAGATCAAAAATTGGTAAACTTTGCAGATTTGTCATTAAAAATCCTAATTTACTTATCTAATTCTTTATACAACTTAGGAATATTATTTCAACAAAAATTTTTGCATTTTTATTTTAATAAATTTCCTTCTGAATATTTAGTATTCTAGATTTGCCAAATATACAAATCTAGAAAAATATTGCTCTGCACAAATATTACTTAACAGACAGCAATTTTACTATTTTTTTCGTACAATTTTAATTATAAAATGTACAACGTAAAGAATATAAATTTAAAGTTTAATGCCTAATCCTCAGAGTCTGATTAAAATCTTTTACTCAGAAGCCGGTCATTCCGCGGCTTGACCGCGCGATCCAAGGTTTAAGGTATAGTTATCTTATTATTTTTATATTAAATCTTGTTTAATATCTTTCCAGTATGGTAGTACCTATCTCGGATTAAAAGGATACTTTATGGAAAAAACATACACCAGTGATATAACTGAAGAACAATTTGAGATGGTTAATTTGGCGTTTATAATTATACTACTGAAGCGCTTGTAGTAAATAATATTTTTCAGTTGAAAATGAATAAAAATTTCTGTGTGTATATACTCGCTAGTAAAAGAAACGGTAGTTTATATATATTGGTGTCACATCTGATCTAATAAAACGTATATGGCAACACAAAGAAGGGATAGTTGAAGGATTTACGAAAGAATATAATGTAAAACAGTTAGTATATTATGAGCAACATGGCAATGCGTAGAGAAAAACGCCTAAAAGAATGGCAGCGGCAGTGGAAAATCGATCTTATTGAGAAAAATAATCCTAATTGGATTGACTTGTATTCAAAGTATAATGGTTTGATACTATGGATCCCGCGGTCAAGCCGCGGGATGACGGATATTTAGGCAAAAGATTTTAAACAGGCTCTAAGATCTAAGGAATTATTATTAAAAAAATTAATTTTACAAGTCAAAGCATAATTTTAGTTGACAAATTACAATTTTTTTGTAACGCTGATATATAGGGAAATTGGTAAACTATATTAACGGTAAACTATCATGAATAAATTTATGAGTAAGTTATTTTCTTTGGCATTAATGTATGGTATTACAATATTTACAGCTCTTGCTGCATTTGCGAATAGTGGAGGTTAATTTTTACGATTTGTCAGAAGTTTTACAGGCGTGTTTTACTCATATCCCAGCTGGGAATTGACTAAATACGTTGGCAGACTGAAGATAAGATAGTACCAGTGACTTTTGAGGGGAGGTGCTACTGGTGTTCTTTAGATTGAGAAGTTAAAGCTTTGATATTTTGTAATATAGCAGTCGTGATGTTGCAATTATGATAGCTATATTCTCCCCTATTGCTTTGTTTGATTCAGTAACTGAAAGCTGCGTGATATCTTTTTGATCATACCCATAACACAATCTACCGTTCTTGGGTTACGAATTGATGTGCATTAAATTTCTGCGAAGATTTTTTTTTTACTAAAAACAATGCTTGAGCAACTCATCTTTTGATATTCCATCACTCTTATCCGAGTAATAACAAATCTTTCCATCTTTAAGTGCATAAATCTTATTTCCGTATTTCACGGCATTGTTCAAATCATGCGTAACCATTATGCAGGCCATTTTATGCTCTTTAATTGCAGAAACTGTCATATCCATAACATAATCTGCCATTTTTGGGTCAAGAGCTGATGTGTGTTCATCTAATAGCAGTAATTTTGGTGGATTAATTAGTGCAAGGATAAGTGCTAATATTTGCTTCTCTCCTCCCGATAATCTACTTACCATCACATGCCTCATATACATCATCTTTTCATAATAATGTGTTGTCATATCATAAAAGAAGCCCTCATTATTCTTCGGATAAGATTTTTCGAATCTCATTAAAAAATTCTCATATACTGAAAGTCTTTCAAATAAGCATTCCTTCAAATTTTGCGTAATAGTCGCTATACTCCTGAAATATTCTTTATTGCTAAAAGATTCAATTCGCTTGGAGTTAAAAATAATTTCTCCTTTTGAAGATGTAATATTCTTATTAATAGCATTAATCAAAGAACTCTTTCCTGAACCGTTATGCCCTATAATAACTATAAAATCCCCATCTTCAACATCTAGCGATATATTATCAAGTGCTTTTTGATTACTATGTGGCAGCGTATATTCTAAATTTTTAATTCTTAGAAGTTTTTTTCCCATGGTTTCCGTTTTTTGTTTGACATAATTTTTAGCAAAATTACAAGAACCAACCCAATTAGTAATTTTAGATTAATCGGATCAACACCAATTTTTAGAAGAAATGTGACTGCTGAATAATATAGTAATGCTCCTAGTAAGCATGCCATGCAATCAATTTTCACTGAGAAATTCTTGTATCTAAATATTTTTCTCATTGTCTGCACTCCTAAAAGCCACGCAGCTATAGCTGTAAGGGCTATGCCAAATCCCATATTTATATCAGTAAATCCATAAATTTGACAAGTTAGTGCACCACTTCCTGCTGCAAGCGCATTACTAAAAGCTAAGCCAATTATTCTATATTTTTCAGGATTACAACCCAACCTATATAACAAATGTTTATTATCCCCATAAGCCCTTATTCTCAAACCTAACTGAATATTTAGCAAAATATAAACCATCACTATACAGAAAAGGGTATAGAACGCAGCAAATATAAACCCTGCATTATCAACAAATGCATAACTGATATACGTTAGCATAGTTTCGTGATTGTAAGTTGTTAAATTTGGAGAACCCATGATTTGCAAATTTATACTGTACAACATAAAAATCATCAATATTCCAGCAATTAGGCTATCAATTTTATCATGCCTTTGTATACAGCCAACAACAATTCCTGCAATCAACCCAGCTAGAATAGCTATCACAAATGCTAAAACTGGATTTATTGCCTCAATTATCAATTTTGCATATACTGCTGCTCCCAATACAAAACTTCCCTCCACAGTCAAATCCGTAATCTTCATTACTTCATATGAAATATAAATCGCAAGTACTAAAGGTACCAGTGTAAAAGTCTGTAAAAAAACATCCAACACACCCTGCATATTTAATTTTTAACAATTAATTCTTGTTTATACAAACCATTCTTTAGCGGATTTGGCAACAAAATATTATTCCTAAAAATAATCAAATTTGCTTTGTTATTAATTTTATAATTCTTTTTGCCTTTATTATCTATTAGTGACATCACTATTTTTGCCCCAACAACCCCAAGTTGCCTCTCCTTCACGCCAAGCGCAACATCAGCACCACTTTTCACACTCCCTTCATCTGAAGCAATAATAGGAATACCACGCTTTTGAGCAACGTTAACGATAGACGGCATAGCGCTTACTACTAAATGGTCTTTCAATACTAATATTGCTTGTGATTTTTCATTTACTGTTTGTAATGCAGAAAAAATTTCAGGCATGTTTTGTATAGAAATCACTTGTAAATTACACCCTATATCTTTTAAAAGAGTTTTGATTAACTTTGACTGATTGAATATTCTAGCATCATTACTATTAATAAGTGTTAAATATTCAGGCTTAGAAATGATAGTTTGTATAAATTCGACAAACTGTTCCATTGGTACGTTATCTTCGACATTTATCAAATTAGCATTTTCTGCTTTATCATATTCAGAAAGCTCAGCCGCAATACTTATAATTTTTTTATCTTTTTTTAACATTTTGATAGCCAATTGCGTAGCGTTTGTCCCAATGGGCACCACCATATCATAATGATTACTAGATATCTGCTGAAAAATAGTTCTCATTAAATTAGGATCACCCTGTGCATTGTAAATTATCAGCTTATATTGTTCATTAATATTGTTTTTTAATTGCTCCTCAAAACCATCAACTATATCATCCATAGCTTTATGACTCATTGGCATTATAATAGCAATTTTATAATGATTTTCAGTTGCTTTAATTTCTTCTAAAGAAACGAATACAGCAAACGCAAATATGACATACTTAAAAAATTTAGACATAACAGCTTATATAAATAATTAAAATAACAAACCACCTATGTCATAGCTTAAACGCTATGACAAGGTATTTAGCAGCAGTTAAATCGCCACCATCGAAAAAATATGATATTTAATTTATATAAACAAGCCATTAAGGAAAGATATATTATTAACCGTTATCACGCAATGAAAAATTACATTAGAAATAGGCATTGTCTTAAAATAGTTGAAATATAAAATCAATTTCACAACTTCTTGGCTATATTATCCCAAATCATATCAAATTGATTAGAGTTTACTAAAAATAAATGGAGATTTTCAATTAGTAGTACTCTAAGAGGGTCCAACATAACAAACGCCACCTTTCTATCATAAATATATATTGGCAATGGAAAAAAGTATTCAGATGGAATCTGTCTATATTCCCTATAACTTTTATACTCAATATCCTCAGCCCCGTCACTGCTCAAAATTTTAGAACTTAAGTTATTGACCTTTTCCATCCTGTTTTCATGCATCTCTAAATATTCATTATTTATAATTTTAGTTAGTGATTTTTTTTCAATACCACTAATTTTTACACATCCACCAACATCTTTAACTGAATCATATATATCATTAAGAAGATATATAACTCCCTCCCTACCATCTAGCGTTTTTACTATATCAAACTTACTCCTAATTCCATCATTAATTAAAAATTCTACCCTAGCACTCTTAAATGCTTGATGAATTTTATTAGCTGTTTTACTTGTCAAATGATGCTTATCATTTTCTATATTTGCAATCGTTGCTTTTGTTAAATTACACTTATCTGCTAATTCAGATTGTGTCCAGTTTAACAATCCTCTCGCAGCCCTAACTTGGGCACTTGATATCATAACCTGATCATTACTCTTACTCATATTCAACAATGTTACTAATATTTATTTCCTAAGAAATGAGGATATACAAGTGCTATAATTTTACAACAAATTATTAAATATTTTATTTATTTAATCTAATTAATATAAGTTTTTTGCTTATCATTGGTAATAAATTCTTAAGTTCCGGACCATCTTCTTGACCAGTTAAAGCAACTCTAAGAGGCATAAATAATTTTTTACCTCTTAAATCAGTATGTGCCTTTATTGCTTCTATCCATTTACCCCATGTATTCAAATCAAACTTTTCTTCAGGCAATAAATTTTTTGCTAAAGAAATTAATTCCTTATCTATAATTTCAGTCTTAATTTCATCTCTACAAACTGTGTACCAATATTTTATATCATCAACACCTTCAATATTACCTCTGATAGACAACCAAAATTCTTCATCCATGTCATTTATATTTAGTTTTTGAAGCACATCTTGTATCCCTTCAAAATCCAATAAATGCAACATTTTTGCATTAAAAGTTTTTAATTCCTTATAATCATACTGCACAGTTGATTTACTTAATTTGGAAAAAGAAAATTCTTTTATCAAATGATCGATGCTCTTTTTTGCTATTATATTATCAGAGCTTCCAATTTTCGAAAAAAATACAGCAATAGACGAAGGTAATATACCTTTTTCTCTCAATTCTTTAAGACTAAAATCCCCCGCCCTTTTGGACAATTTTTTATCTTTTGTTGTTAATAACGATATATGACTAAAACTTGGTGGCTCAGCCGATAAAGCTCTAAATAATTGTATATGTATGGCGCTATTAGATATATGATCTTCACCCCTTATAACGTCAGTTATAGCATATTCAATATCATCAACTACAGAAGCTAGGCTATAGGTCAGACTACCATCATTTCTAACCAATACTGGATCGCTAAGATTTTTAGCTTCAAACCTTAATTGACCCCTTATTTTATCATCCCATGATATCTCTTCTTCGTTAAGCAAAAATCTCCAATAAGGTTGCACTCCTTTGGCCTCTAGCTCCTTTTTTTCATCTAGTGTTAATTTTAGAGACGATCTATCATATATCGGCGGCAGATTTCTACTTAATAAACTTTTCTTTTTAACAGCCAATTCTTCTTCAGTTTCATAACAAGCATATAACCTACCTGAATCAATCAATTTTTGTTTTACCTCTTCATATTTATTCAGTCTATCAGATTGTCTAAAACAGATGTCCCAATCAATTCCAATCCATTTTAAATCCTCTTTTAATGCGTCAATATACATTTCTTTAGATCTTTGAATATCTGTATCATCAATTCTCAATATAAACTTTCCAGAATTTGCCCTTGCATATAGCCATGCTATTAGAGCAGTTCTTAAATTACCAACATGTAAAAATCCTGTAGGACTTGGTGCAAATCTTGTCGCAATCTTCATATAAAATTTAATTTTTTGTTATCAATTCATCTGGATCAAAGACATTCTTCATATCAGTATTTTCACTTACATATACTATCTTATCAATATTTCTGAAACTAGTTTTTTTGACTGCTTCATATGCACTATCCGCCTCAATCTTTTCAATCTTATCATTAAAATATAAATGATACGAGCCAATATAGTTATTTTTTAACTTAAGAAAGGGAAATTCATAATTTTTAAATTCACCACTTTGTTTATTTTGAGAAAAACCATCTTTGGCGTTATTAAATTCAAATTTTTTGCTATCTACCATCTTAATAATTTTATTGTTATAAATTCAACTATACATGCATATGTTAAGTATATGTTAAACCTTTTTTTCTTATTTTTAAAAAAAATTCTTTCATCAAATCCGACGATTTCTGTTGCCCTATTCCGCCATATATTTCTGGTATATGGTTATGCACTTTAGAATTGAATAACCTTACTCCGTTTTCAATTGCACCAAATTTTTCATCATATGCACCAAAATATATACGCTTTATTTTACTAAACGCAATTGCTTGCGCGCACATTGCACATGGTTCAAGCGTTACATACAATTCACAATCGCTTAAATTTGGTCTTTGTAGTTTTTTTGTTGCTTCTCTTATACACAAAATCTCAGCATGAGCAGTGGGATCATGCTCTGATCTCATTTTATTATAGTCAGTTGCAATTATATCATTATTATATACTATCACCGCACCAACAGGCACTTCATTTTTTTCAGCAGCTATCCTGGCCTGATCTAAAGCGTACTTCATAAATTTATTTTTGTATAAATTAACTACTCTTTTCAATTTCGCTTACTAACCTATCATTTCCTGCAATAACTCCTTCATATATATTTAGTTCTAAATCCTTTCCATTTAAGTCTCTAACCACACCCCCAGCCTCTCTAATAAGTATTAAACCTGCAGCATAATCCCATAAATGCAACTTACCCTGAATCAATAAATTTATCCTGCCATCTGCTAAATACGCCATTTCTAATGCAGATGCCCCAAAGATTCTAATTTTACTATGCTTTAAGTGGATAAAATTTAAATATTTTTTTATCGTAGCATTTCTATTTGAATCATCATGAATAGCACAAATTACCCTCTCGTAATCATTGTGAGCAGATACCTTTATTTTTCTTTGTATTCCCATGCTATCTATTAAAAAAGCTCCCATGCTCTTACCTGCCCAAAATATTTCATTATTAACAGGATTACACACAACTCCCAATAAAATGCTCGATTCATCTTTAGTAATTTTTGCCAAAGCTACTGATATGCAAAAAAACGGCACCCCATGCATAAAATTAAATGTACCGTCAATAGGGTCGATTATCCATTTGTATTTCGTCTGATCAGAATTATCATTTTTAATACTTTCCAAAATACCACTTTCCTCTGTGATAAAACTATACTCAGGTCTGCTTTTTTGTAAATGGTATATCAAGATTTTTTCTGCAGTTAAATCTGTTTTAGTAACAAAATTTGCAACTCCTTTTTTGGAAATTTGCAATTTTTCAACTTCATAAAAATCTTTAGTGATTTTTACTGAGGCCTTTCTAACAGCTTCTAAAACAACATTTAAGTCTGCATTAAAATTTTTCATTACATCTATTTTATTTACGGTTGAAACGATTATGAACAAAAATCTCAATAATTCAATTAATAATTCGTTGTTATTTTTTCGCAATGGATTATTAATTAATATTACAATCATAGGATAATTTTTCTAGTATAATAAAAAAAGGAATGATACGTTTCTAATATAATTATTTTTGAGGTTTGTGTGCCTAGTGAATTAGAAATTTTAACTGCAATAAGAGATATAATGGTTATTGAAAGTTTGAATGGTATCGATCCATTACACTACGCAGCAATATATGGAATTGAATTGGAAGGGAAAAGCCCTGTATTATGGGCTGTTGAGAATAATAAAAAAATTGATAATAAGGATCCATTACTATACGCCCTATTAAATGAAGGTTTTGATGTAAACAAAAATGTTTTAGAGGCAGTGCCAGAGGGCTACCAAATAAATGTGAGTGATGAAGTATCATATTCTGTTGAGGAATTCAAAACAAAAGTAACTGATAGTATTACTAGCAAGCAGGATTTTGAAGGCTTAAATTCCGAACAATTAATGAAAATTGCTATTAATGGCAATTTTATGATAGAGGGTAAATCTCCAATACAATATGCTATTGAAAATCGTCCTGGCGGCCTTCAACAGGGAGTTAAAAGTATTCTTAAAGAACAAGGTCGCGACGAACAGCTAAAAGAATTTTACCAAAATCTTGCTAATAATCCCGCAGAAAATTCACAATTAATTGAACTTTTTGCCAATGAGTATAATGCGACAGGAAGGGGAAAAGAAAATTTTGTGGAAATTATGTGTCCTTTAGTTGAACAAGGCATAAAAGTACCTGATAGTTTAGTGGAGTTATACATAAAGGATAAACTTAAGGAGGAAATTCCATCAATTGATAAGATACATCAAAATCATAAGGAACAAGCTCTTTTTTCTGTGATTGATTTATATCTTGAATCCACCCAAGATCAAGATAAGATAAATCTTAAGATAATGCATGAAAAATTAGCAAAGGATTTAAATTTAGACACAAATAAACCAGATTCGCCGCTCGCTAAATTTGTTTCTAATCCCGAAGAGTGCGCAAACAAAATAAAGAATTTACTTAATAAGTTACCTAAACAAGAGCAATCAGATTTAGTTATTGAAGGTAGTGCCAAAAATATAGATTTAAAAAGTTTATATACACA
This sequence comes from uncultured Alphaproteobacteria bacterium, assembly GCA_903887235.1. Taxonomy (GTDB): domain Bacteria; phylum Pseudomonadota; class Alphaproteobacteria; order Rickettsiales; family Midichloriaceae; genus Aquirickettsia. The sequence continues at coordinate 32,834 of CAISOX010000097.1, forward strand.
ATATGATTTAGACACACTTAAAAATCTTAATGATGTTGGTAATAAACTTGGAGAAATGGAACCCGAGGTTAAAAATTTTAGTTTTGCAAGTAAAATCGGCCTTGCCTTAGCTATAATCACAATTATTCCTGGGATTATAATTGGAATTATAAAATTGGTGTCTGATATTAGCGCAAACCGAGAACTTAAAGATCAACAACTTGAAGCTTTGGAAGTAAACCAAGAATTAGGTAAATTAAGTGTTGTTAAGGCCCCTGGTGAAGGTGTTCAGGCTAATAGTGCAGGCGCTAAAAAATTTACTGAAACGGTTCTAAATATGCGATCGGCAAATACAAATGCTCATGGACATTAGCAATGGGTAAGTAAATATACTCCCATAAGTATTTAAGCACCATACACCTTTTATTAGGTAGGCAGCTTTATTGCATTTTAATTTTTTAACCTATAGTTAACCTAAGCTGGGGTTAAGATTACGTTACAATTATGTTACATTTACGTTACAAAATGAAAATTAGGGATAAAGAGAATTAATTAAGCTAAATAAATTTGGTGTTCCCGACGGGATTCGAACCTGTGACCTTTGGATTAGGAATCCAACGCTCTATCCTGCTGAGCTACGGGAACAAATTTTAGCATGATAAGGCTACATGATAAGGTATTTATTAATAAATACAATAAATTTATATTTTTCACTCATTATACCAATTCCCTAAAATAGCTTGATAGATAAATTAGTATTTTTAAGAGATTTTTATAGCATTTGAGCCTAATGTATCCAGATACATGGCGAAGATGATATGAAAAAATCACCAAAAAGACTAATTTTAAATGTTAAATTATTTTAAGTGATTGGTATTATAAGCATATAAGCTCTTTTTGGTAAAAACTTAATATTTTACAACTAATTTTTTTGTTAGGATAAATATGAGAAATACATTGTTTATATATCTCTAATTGCCTGCTATACTCATCTGGTATATTAAATTTAGAGAGTATTTTTGCTTTATCTGCTTTAATTTCAATAATTTCAATATTATCATCTTTTACAATTAACTTATCAATTTTTATAATGGTGTCGGTTTTAGCGGCCAAATTATTTATACTTACTTCAGATAATACTTCATTTATAAAAATATCAGGAAATTTATGAATAATCTCTTTTGCAATTGATTTTATTTCTTCGATTTCCCTTTTAGGTATTGAATTAAATGAGCTATTATTAGCTAAATTTGCAATATAATTTGTAAAATTTTCCGTAGGAATTTTGGATGCATCAGATAAAATTTGGTGTATGAAATTTCCTCTTGCTACTGAAAGATTTGAATATAGTTGATTTTCCAAAGAGGCAATTTCTTTTTTCTCAATATTTTTCACAATATAATCCTCCTTATAGTAAGAAGGTAATTCAAGATTTTCCAAAACTAAATCTACATCTTTAAAGTGCTTTTGATCAGATATGCCAAGCTCAAAATATTTTACAAAATTATCCGCTAGTATAGTTTTTGCAATACTATACCAGCTATCTTTTTTATTACCACTTTCTCCAAAAATATATAATTCATCTTCGGCACGAGTCATTGCAACATATAATAACCTTAAACTTTCCTGTTTTAATTTTACTTTTCGCTGATTTATAATCTCCTTAATTGTATTATTTTTATACTCACTAACATGTGGTATTATGAGTTTTTCATTATGCCAAAAGAAATTTTCATTTGGCATATTTTCTGAATCCCCCGCATCTGCCAAAATTATTATAGGTGCTTGCAATCCTTTTGCAGCGTGTATAGTCATAATTTTAATACCTTCCGAATTATTATTATCAACATTGATATTGGAATTATATTGTAGCCAATTCAAAAAAACTTCTTTGCCACCTAACAGTTGTTTTTCAAATTCTAAAATTTTATCTAAGAAAATATCAATTATTTCCTGGCAATTGGTTCCAAATTCTTGAAAAAAATTACTTATAAATTTATTTTTGTATAAAACGTCTGTATAAAAACCATACAACGATTGATTTTTGCAACATTCTTCAAGTTCTTTCAATAAATTTGATGTTTCGGGATGAAGATTTCGCAGTCTGTTAAAAACATTTTGCTCATCCCTATTGTAAGATATCTTAAAAATTTGCTCTTCTGTAAAATTAAAAAACGCCGATTTTAAAAGGCATATTAAATTGAAATCATCCTCAGGTAATAGGAAAAATTTAATAATAGATAGCAAATCAAGAATTATAATATCATCGCTAAAATTTATTTTATTTTCTTCAGATATAGGAATACTGTTCTGTTTTAGAGTTTGGATTAGGCATTTCATTTTTTCAGATCTTTTACGAAATAATACCATTATGTCTTTGTGGATGATTTTACCATCAGCACGATCTTGCTTTAATAAACGAGCTATAAAATTTGCTATTTCTTCTGCATTTGATAATTTATTATCAATAAAATCAGCATCTTTCTCAGGGATTTTCCAACAATTTTTTTCTCTAGTTTTTTTATTTGCAAGAGTGGAATGTTCAATTACCTTAACTATTCCATTTCCTGTTTTTATCGCTATATGATTTAATTTATCAACAAAATCTATAGAATTGAAAATTTTGTCAACAGCTTCCAATATTTCTTTTTTTGAACGAAATGAATGACTTAATTCTAAACATTCCCAAGCCTTAGATACGTTTTTTAACTCCGTTTTATAAAATTGATTTATTGTTAAAAAATATTCAGGGTCAGCGCCTTGAAACCCATAAATTGATTGCTTATAATCTCCTACAATAAAAATTGAGGAGTCAAAATTATAAGTACTTTTGATAATTTGTTGTAATAAGGTCCATTGCGCTTTGCTTATATCCTGAGCTTCATCAATTAAGATGTGTGAAAAAGATAAATTAAGTGAATATAATAAAATTTCTGAATCCCCAGCTTCATTTAATATTTCTAAAGTTTGAATTACTAAATCATCATATTCTAAATATCCTAATTTACCCTTTAATTCTTCATATTCACGAATAACCTCATTTAAAATTATAATTAAACATTCCATAAATTGCGCTTGTTCATAGGAGGATTTTTCCTCAAGAAATTCAATAATTCTGATTTGCTCTTTTTCACATTCTTCAATTAAATCTTTGTTCCTATCTCTAAATTGCTTGTTAAAAAGTCTTTTACTCACAGTTAGACTTTTTGTTAAAAAGCAGTCAAAATATTTTGACAAATTATCATTTTTAAACTGACTATCTCCATTAAGCCATAAGTGTATTATACTTATACACTCCTCATCCTTATTTTCTGCTACTAGAGATTTAAATCTTTGCGGAGTTTTTGAGATAAATTTATTAAACAAATCATTGTAGCATATTGCCCTTTCACTATTATAAAAGTCATACTGCTCATTTATTAAATCCATTATCGAATATTGCGAATTAATAAATTGGTAAATTTCTTGCTTATGGGAAATGATATCGCTAATCAGCTGTAACAAAGTATAATAATCATATTTTTTTGCTAAATTTCCAATAGAGAAATTAAGTTCGGGTTTGGTTTTTGAAAGGTTTATTACATTTTCCAGCGCCATTTCGATTAATCTTTTCCTATTGTACTCATCAATAATTTTAAGATTTTCCAATTTATCTTCATGTATAAATTGTGATTGATTTAATATATCAACACATAATGAATGCAAAGTTTGTATTCTGATTTTATCAAAATTATTTAGATATGTATTATATAACTCCTTTGCTCTAAATATTTGAGATTGATTTATGTCTCTTTCAAACATATTTTTAATATGCTTTTTAAGCTCTTCATCACTATACAAGTGCCATTTTTTAAATTCGTCTTTTACTCTATTTAGCATTTCTCCTATAGCTACATTAGTAAATGTAATGCACAATATGTTCTCAATTTGCTCACCATCTAAAAGTAACCGTAATATTCTATCTATTAGTGTTTTGGTTTTTCCAGTCCCTGCTGATGCGCTGAGATACACATTATTTTTGGGATCAGATGCTTTTCTTTGTATTTTTATGGAATTTGAAATATCTTGATTCATTCGTTTTGCTTCAATTAATCAAATGTATGCTTGCAATAACTGAAGTTAGCATTTAAATTATCAAGCGTACAACAAATAAACGATATTAAATGGTTAAGATTAATATTGCAATCAATGGAATAGGCAGAATAGGGAAAAATGTTTTTAGAAGATATTTTGAAGATAGATATGAAAATTTAAATTTAGTAGCCATCAATCTTGGGGAGTCTAATGTGCAGTCTAAGTTGCATTTATTGAAGTACGATTCTATACATGGAACTTTTAATAGTATCAAGAAAATAGAAGAAAACAAAATTTTTGTACAAGAGCAATCAGTAGAAATCATTAAAAAAAGAGCTATAAATAATATTAATTGGAAGAATTACAATGTAGATTTAGTTTTAGAATGCACTGGAAATTTTAATAGTAAGGAATTATCATCACAACATATTGAGCAAGGCGCTAAAAAAGTTTTGGTATCAGCACCTTGTGAAGGGGCTGATAATACAATAATTTTAGGAGTAAATCATGACAAGCTCACTTCAGAGGACAAAGTTATTTCAATTGGTTCGTGCACAACAAATTGTTTAGCACCTATTGCAAAAATTCTTGATGAAAATTTTGGAATTAAAAGTGGCTTCATGACTACTATTCATTCATACACTAACGACCAGAGAATAATTGATGGTGGACATAATGATTTAAGAAGAGCTAGAGCCGCTGCTATGTCAATAATTCCTACTACCACAGGGGCTGCAAAATCAATAGGATTAATTCTTCCTAATTTGAAGGGGAAATTAGATGGTGCGGCAGTAAGAGTTCCAACTCCAAACGTTTCAATGATTGATTTTAGTTTTATTTCGAATAAAGATATATCTGTTACAGAAATAAATGAGGCTATGAGACAAAATTCAAAAGATAATTACAAAGGAATTGTAGAAATTGCCGAGGATGAACTTGTTTCAATCGATTTTAATCATACAACGGCTAGTGCAATTTTTGATATTGGCGAAACAAAAGTTATAGATAAAAATTTTGGTAGGGTAGTTGCTTGGTATGATAATGAATGGGCATTTTCATGTAGAATGCTAGAAGTTGCAAACTTAATGGCTAAAGGCTTTAAGGTATAATGGAATATGAATACAATAAATTTAAAAAATATAAGTGATATTAGTTTAAACGATAAAAAGATTTTTTTAAGATGTGATTTAAATGTCCCATTTGATGATAATAAAGTTTTGTTGGACGATACTAGAATTAACAATATCGCACCTACAATTCAATATTTGTTACAAAAAAAGGCAAAAGTGATTATAGCAAGCCACTTTGGTAGACCTAATGGAGAATATAAAGAGGAATTATCATTAAAAAAATTGATTCCATATTTAGAAGAATATCTAAAAGTTAAAGTTATATTTATAAATGATATATTGTCAGAAAATAGCATAGCTCGTGCTAATGATTTAAAAAGCGGGGAAATAATATTACTAGAAAATCTTCGATTTTATAAAGAAGAGCAATCAAATGATATGCAATTTGGGCAAAAATTAAGTCAATATGCAGATATTTATGTAAACGATGCTTTTTCATGTTGCCATAGAGAGCACGCGTCTATTGACGCTATAACACAATTTCTTCCTTCGTACGCAGGTTTATTGCTTGTAAATGAATTGAAAAATTTAAATTACGTCTTTAGCAAAAACACCAGACCTCAGGCATTAATTATAGGTGGCAAAAAAATTTCAACAAAGATTCGAATATTGGAGCACCTAGCAAATAAAATGGATACGGTATTTATTGCTGGAGCTATGGTTAATAATTTTCTGAAAGCTTTAGGTTATGAAATAGGCACTTCATTTTATGAAGCAGATTATGTTGAGCATGCTAAAAACATATACGAAAAATATAAAGAAAAAATAATACTTCCTAATGATTTTGTGGGAAAAAATGAGAATAATAAGCTATTTATTAAAGATATAGGAGATATATCACCTGGAGATTGCATGCTAGATATTGGACCGGGTAGTTGTCAAAAATTATGTGACATTATTAAAAATTCAAAAGCTGTAATATGGAACGGGCCCATAGGATTTTATGAGGAACAACAATTTGCTGTTAGCAGTTTGTATATTGCAAGGTCTATAGCTTATCACACACAAAAAAATAGTATTATAAGTGTTATTGGAGGTGGCGATGCCGTAGCTGCTGTTAAGCTATCGGGATTGCAAGACTGTTTTTCATATATTTCTACTGGAGGTGGAGCTTTTTTAGAATTGCTTGAAAAAGGGGATTTAATAGGATTTAAAAACTTAAAGAGCAAAAAACCATGAAAAATGCTATAGTATTACTGAGCGGTGGATTAGATTCTTCTACCATGCTTGCCATCGTTAAGGAAAAGGGATATGACCCCTATTGCATAAGTTTTGACTACGGTCAAAAGCAATCAATTGAATTGCAATTTGCTAAAAAAGCCGCATATGCAATTGCTCCAAAAGCCATACATCTGATTGTGAAAATTGATTTGAAAATTTTTGGCAAATCTGCAATTACTGGTGATATTGAAGTGCCTAAACATAGAACTGAAGCTGAAATTTTAAGCGGTATACCAGTAACGTATGTGCCAGCTAGAAATACAATATTTTTGTCCTATGCTCTGGCATATGCTGAAGTTTTACCTGCTAATGATATATTTATAGGTGCAAATATACTTGATTATAGTGGTTATCCCGATTGTAGACCAGCTTATATAGAAGCATATAATACACTTGCAAATTTGGCTTTATCAAGAGCAGTACAAGGAGAAAAAATCACGATTCATACGCCTCTTCTACAACTTAATAAAACTCAAATCATTGAGGAAGGACTGAGATTGGGAGTAGATTATTCAAATACTTTTTCTTGCTATAGCCCATCTATTGATGATCACGCTTGTGGAGGATGTGATGCATGCACTCTAAGACTGAATGCATTCAAAAGTATGAAACTGGAAGATCCAATAACATATAGTAGGAGGTAATTTTATGATGGCTGATTTGTCACCACTTGGAAAAAAATCTACTTATGTAGATGAATATGATAATTCATTGATATTCCCTATTAAAAGGGCAACAAAAAGAAAAGAAATTGGCATTAACAAAAAGACGCCTCCATTTTATGGTTATGATATTTTTAATGCATATGAGCTCTCATGGCTAGCACCGAATGGTAGGCCAGAAATCGCTACTGCAGAAATAATATATTCATGTAGATCAGAGTATTTAGTGGAATCTAAATCCCTAAAATTATATCTAAATTCATTTAATAATACTGTTTTTAATTCTTTAAATCACGTAGAAGAAACTATTAAATGTGATTTATCAAATAAACTAAAAACTGATGTGTTGGTAAAATTAATTGATATTAATCAACAAATTATTTCATTTTTGCCTGAGGGCGAAAATATTGATGAATACTATAATCAAAACTCTATCGATCCCACTATTGGCACTATCAATGGAATAACTGTTAAAAATGAGAATATATATAGTAATTTGTTAAAATCCAATTGTCCTGTAACCTTTCAACCAGATTGGGGAACGTTGATGATTACTTACACGGGACCTAAGATCAATCGTTTTACGCTTTTAAATTATATTCTTTCATTAAGAAATTTAAACGAATTCCACGAGCAATGTATAGAAAAAATATACATGGAAATAGACAAAAGCTGTAAACCAAATTATTTGCAGGTTTATGGGAGGTATACTAGAAGAGGTGGGATAGATATAAACCCTTATAGATCGACAATGGATTATCCAGTACCTCCAAATATTAGAACCTTCAGACAATGATTAGGTACTTTGATTAAAATGAAATTATCTAATTACCAAATTGGATTAAATGCTGAAATTATCACAAGCAATTATTTAAAAAATAAAGGGTATAGTATTTTCAAACACAGGTATAAAACAATATATGGTGAAATTGATTTAATAGCATATAAAAATGATTTGTTGATATTTGTTGAGGTCAAAACCAGAAAAACCATCCCTAATTACGATATTATATTGAATAAACAGAAAAGTAGGTCCTGTGAAGTTGCAATGTATTTCCTATCCCAATATCATCAATTTAAAAATTTTCAGATGAGATTTGATTGTTTTTTGATTGATAAATATGGTAGATTTAAATATATAGAGAATGCATGGGGAGTGAGTGAAAACCAATTAATGGGAGTTTTATGATAGATTTGACCAACTTTAATAATTGCAAAATTGGAATATTCGGTTTGGGTAAAACAGGTGTTGATTCTCTCAATGCCTTTTTAACAAAAAATACTCAGATCTTTGCATGGGATGATAATAAGGAAAACATTTTACGCATCAAAAAAACAATAAATAAGGATAAGGATAAGGATAAGGATAAGAATATTCATTTTTCTAATGTAATTGATCCGTTCGATGTTAAGAAATTAGATTTTGTAATAGTAAGTCCTGGCGTTCCTAATCGATATCCTACTCTGCATAAAATATTTTCAATTTGCGAAAGATACAAAATTCCAATTATCACAGATATTGATATATTATTTAAAGCCTGCCCGGTGGCTAATTATATTGGAGTTACTGGAACAAATGGTAAATCAACCACAGCATCTCTAATCTATCACATTTTAAGTGCCAATAATTACAAATCAGCTCTAGGAGGTAATATCGGAACTCCTGTGTTAAGTCTTCCACATTTCAATAGTGCAACAGAGCATTATGTTATTGAACTATCATCTTATCAACTTGATTTAATGAGCAATTATAAATTCAATATTGCATCACTTCTCAGTATTACCCCTGATCATTTAGATAGATACGAGACCTTTGAGGATTACAAAAATGCTAAAACAAAAATATTTCATAATCAAAATGAAAATGATTTTGCTGTAATATCATTGAATAATGAAGTTAATAGAGCAATTTTTAAAGAACTCAAGCTGATAAACAAGCAGAAAATTATACCAGTATCTAGTAAAGAAGCTTTAGAAGGCGGTATCTCTGTGATAAATGACAAAATTTATGATAATTATTTTGAGCATAAAATTTTTAACCTCAAGGTACCTAATAGTTTAATTGGTTCCCATAATGCTGAAAACATAGCTATAGCATATGCAGCAGCTAGAGCACTTAAAATTGAACCTGTAAACATTGTTAATTCACTCAATTCATTCATTGGATTGACTCATAGAATGGAATTGTTTTTTCAAACTAGCAACTTAACTTTTATCAATGATAGTAAAGCTACAAATATTGCTTCTTGTAAAGAAGCGTTAGACTCCTTTAAAGATATTTACTGGATTGCAGGAGGGATATTTAAAGAAAAAAGCACAAATGAGCTTGGCAATCACCTTAAAGAAGTGAGACATTGCTATTTAGTTGGCAAAGATGCAGACAAGTTTATGCAAATATTGGAAGAGAATAAGATACCATACTCTACTAGCAAAACAATTGAAAACGCTTTAAGTGAAATCAGAGATACAGTCAAAAATGGCACTATCCTGCTTTCTCCTTGTTGCTCTTCGTTCGACCAATGGAAAAATTTTGAAGAAAGGGGTGAGAGATTTAAAAGTTTGGTTTCTGATATGTTTCTCTAAAGCGTTTTGACATTATCTCAAAAATTAACAAAAAGACTCAATTTAAATGTTAAATTATTTTAAGCGACTGGCATAACTACCTGAATAAATATCATATATCCTTTATTGATTTCACAGCTTTAGTCCATTTTGATTTATTATCACGATTATCACCATGTAGTTTTTGCACTTTTTGCTCTGCCCATTTATGATTGATATCTTGAACTTGTTTGATATAGCTTTTAGTGAAATTTACTATATTAGCATCTAATCTATCTTGCATTAACGCACCTAAAGTTTGCTCCACCCAAGTCATAGAATTGATTAATGCTTTACCGATATCTTCCAAATTATATTTATATTTGGTTTGGTAGCCAGAGACCTCTTTAGCCTCTGCAAATAATTGAAAAAACCTTGCAAATAATTCAGAATTATGTTGGTTAACACTATACCTTACCACCTGCTTTACCAACACATCGTTTATGGCATTTTTGACAGTTATAATATTATTATCGTTTTGAAAATCACGATGGAGAAATGCAACAAAGTGATTTAAATCTAAATTAAGCTCTTGTTCAATCATATGTGCAATCTCATGAATTATGACATTATATTCTATTTTTTTTATAGTTATTATATAATGCTTATCTCTCCTAAAATTATTCAATACAGAATCTATAAGTGGCTCCTTAATGGTTCTGCAATTACCTTCATCTAGATCAAATTTTGTTTTCTCTTTAATGTCGAATTTTAAACTATTTTGCAGTGCCTTAGTTGCAACTAAATCTAATAAATTTTTAAATATGGCATACTGATACAGATGCTTAATATGCTCTATAAACCTAATCTTGATCTCATCACACTCAGCTACAGTCTGTTCTTTAATGATGTTAATCACATCCAACTTTGTTAATCTCATTATTTTTTGGTATATAAATTTCTATAAATATTTAATAAAGAGGCAAAAAAACCCAAAACACCAAATAACATAGTAAACGCAGGTAATATTTTAAAATATTGATCAATTAAATAACCGATTGCAGAACCAACTAAAACTCCGGCAAATAGTTCAGTCACAATCATCATAGGCATATTAAATCTTTTGCTTTTACCATATCTATTATGATTTAATTTTTTCTCTAAACTTGTTAAGTTTAATCTAAGATCTTCCTTTTTCATTTAACTGTTATCAATAGATTTTGAAAAAGAAATTATAAATTCAGTATACACTCCAAATTTAGAAATACACTCGATCTTACCATTCATCCTTTCCATTGCTTTTTTACAAAAATGCAATCCTATACCAAACCTTCCTTTAGAAAAATCTGCATTAAAAATCTTTGGCAACTCATTTTTTTGAATTCCATTCCCATCATCTTTATAATGCAGTTTATTTTTTTCAACCCATATGTATATTTTTGCGTTACTTCCTGCATGAGAAATTGTATTTTTAATAAGGTTAAATACTACATGCTTAAATAAATGTCTTGATCCTTTAAATTTAAAATCACTACTTTTATCAAAATGAATTCTCAATCTTTGCTCTTCAGTTAAATAGAATTCCTCAAGAGCTATTTCTATACATTTTACAACAGAATACTTTTTAACATCTGAATATTCAGTATTCACATTTTTTGATGCGGTGAGTATTATTTCAATACTTCTCATACAATGATTTGTTAACTTTATTAATTCTTTAACTCTATCTTTCAAATCTACTTTATCATCATAATCCATCTTTTCTAAAAGTAATTCTGATTTTACTTTTACAATGGATATTGGACCAAAAACCTCATGAGCTATGGCACTTGCAAATGCTTTAGAAATTTCTATTTGATTTGATGTTAATGTAATTTTATAAATGACAAGCAACACCAAACTAATGCTAAATACCCCATTATTAAAAATAGTATAAGGTTCTACATATTCCAACATGATATTTTCAGTATTACCCACATAAATACTAGATATTAACAAATATAATGAATATGCTAGCATCCCGGCAACAGCAGACATCACAATAACAAATCTGTTATTTGAGTAAATATATAGCATGCCAAATGATAAAATTAATCTTATAATCCACTGGTCACCAAAATGGCTTAAAAAAACCGTATACCATGGGAAAAATGCTATGCAAAATAACAGAATACAGACCCGAAAAGCCTTAAGGTACCTTTTCTTTTTTAAAACCAATCTATAAAATAAGTAAAATATACTTATTAATATTGCCATCGAATCTATTGCAATAATAGAATCGATAACTAAATCATCCTTTTCCAACTCAAAAATTATGATCGGAATATTAATTAGCAATATCAAAATACATAATACAAAATATAATTTTTCATTTTCTTCAATTTTCAGCAACGATTGACTAAAAAAAGATTTTGTTTTTCTTAAAATCCCCATTGAAACAAACTACAATTTGTAAAATTGAACTGTAGCACAGTTATTAAGCTTGTATAATAAAATAAACTATATATTTTTATTAAATATACATCACTCTAATATCATTTAATAACAACAGCAATTTGTTTTTCTTTTACTATAAATATAAACATGGATAAATTTATCATACAACAGCTTATTAATAATTTGGAATCAGAATTTAATAAATTAGATAATTTTTTACTTAAATGTTCAAAAAGCGAAAAAACAAACCTTCTAAATCAAATTGCTTATCATATTATTTCATCTGGCGGAAAAAGAATCAGACCGTTATTAACCATTGCAACTTGTAAATTATTTAATCCAGATGAAAAAATTTTAAATAGGAGTATATATCTTGCTTCCTCAATAGAATTTATCCACACAGCAACATTGCTTCATGATGATGTTGTAGATAGTAGTAACACTAGGAGAAACAAACCTACTGCTAATTATATATGGGGAAATAAATCAAGTATTTTAGTTGGTGATTTTCTATTTAGCCAATCTTTTAAACAAATGATTAAAACTGAGAATTTGAAAGTTTTAGAAATACTAGCAAATATTTCTGCAAAAATAGCTGAAGCTGAAGTTTGGCAGTTGGAACTCATTGGAAATTTAGATATCAAATTTGATGAATATATAAATCTCATAACAGCGAAGACAGCCAATCTTTTTTCTGCCGCTTGCCTTTGTTCATCAATACTTTCAAATGCTAGTATCGAACAACAAAATGCATTGAGCAATTATGGACTGAATCTAGGTATATTATTTCAAATAAATGATGATATTAGAGATTATTTTTGCAACTCAAATGAGCTAGGCAAAAATCCAGGCAGTGACTTTTTTGAAAATAAAATAACATTACCTATCATTCTGATATTAAACCTTGCTAACACTAAAGATTTACTGGATATTAAAAATATTTTAACTCATGACAATAAGAATGATACGCACTTTGCTAAATTAATAACATTGCTTGATAAATATCAAATTAAATGTGAGTGCTATAAAGTCTTAAATGGTTTTATACAAAGGGGGAAGGAAGATCTCAATTGCATACAAGATTCAACATTTAAAACATATTTTGTTAATCTAATAAATAGCTATGAAAACCTAAAATAAAACCAATCACTATATTAAATTACTTTCACAATTTCATTTATGTCTCTATCTAAATACAATACTTCATACACATATTTACATATCGGCATTTCAATACCCAAAGATTTTGCAATTTTATATATTGACTTAGCTGTATAATAACCCTCTACAACAACTTCGTCCAAATTTAATTTTTGCTTATTCATTGCGATATTAAACCCAAAATTTGTATTTCTAGAAGTGAGGCTATACGAGGTTAATAATAAATCACCTAAACCTGCCAATGAATAAATTGTTGCTCCACTACCCCCTAATGACTTAACCAACCTCTCCAATTCATTAAGAGCAAATACAAATAGTGCAGAAATAAAATTTTCTCCCAAATTCAACCCCTTTGCTATTCCTAGTGCAATCGCTATAACATTTTTTACTGCACCACATATTTCAACTCCCATTACATCTGTTGATACTTCAGTCTTAAAGTAGAACGTATCAAATATAACTTTTAACTCTTGTAGTAATGTTTCATTTTTAGAAGCTATTAATGTCTTAGCAAATTTTTGTTGCGCAATTTCTTTTGCAAAATTAGGGCCAGATAGTACAGCAATATTTGTATTAGGAAAAAATTTTTCACATATTTGCGATGGAAAATTCAAAGTGTTATTTTCTATGCCTTTAGAGCAAATTACAAGATTATCTAATTTAGTTTCCACGTTAATATTTTCAAAAAGCTGTTCTAAAGCCTTAACAGGAATTGCAACAATCCCAATACTGATGCATTTAACGCTTTTAAAATTATCAATTGCTATAATATTTTTTGGTAAATCAACGTTCCCTAATTTTGCATAATTAGTATGTCTTTGATTAATTTCATTAATTAACTCTGGATCTCTTAAATATATGAAAACTTGCTCAACATTTTGAGAAATAGTTTTTGCCAAAGCCGTTCCCCATGCCCCTCCACCAAAAACTACAACATTATCTACAATCTTACTCATCAAAAGAAAAATCCTCTATTATAAAATCTACTTTATCTTCGTTAAAAAAATTAGGTTGTAGATTTCCAACCAAACTAATTTTTTTGCCAGTGCTTCTTAGCAAAGCACTACCATATTTATTACTAGTACCATTAAATAGCACACACTTTATGCTTTTGGACGAATCATCGTATATGCCATCTTTAATAACAAGCGTTATATGGTTAACTGCCATTGTCCAAACTTTACAAATTATTGCATCAACAATCATAAATTTTGGCTTTTCATTTCCTTGACCAAATGGTTCTGCAATTTTCAAAGCACTCAGCAAATTACTATTCACACTCCCAACTGAAATTAAATCATCAATTTTTAAAACTTTAGCTTGTTGATAAATCTCCTCATAATTGCTATTTTTCAATATTCTAGCCAGCAAAAATTGATAAAAACTCTCTATTTTTTCCTCTTCAATACTAAAACCTCCAGCCATTTCATGACCACCACCTTCAATCAAAAGTCCCTTTTCCTTCGCTATTGTAATATTTTTCCCTATATCAATTCCCTTAATTGACCTAGCCGACCCCTTCCCTATTCCATCATTTATAGATATGATTAAAGCTGGCTTTTGATATTTTTCTTTTATCTTGCTAGCTAAAATTCCTAAAACTCCATAATGCCAATCTTCACCATATGCCAATATAACACTATTCTCCTCAAAATTATTATTTTTTATATTAGCTAATACCTGATCTAAAATTATACTTTCAATACTTTTTCTTTGTTGGTTATATTTCTCCAAACTCTTTGCTGCATCATATGCTTCTTGATACGAATTTGTTGATAATAAAATAGAACCTAAATAACCCTTTCCTACTCTTCCACCTGCATTGATTCTTGGTCCCAATATATACCCCAAATGATAAGATTCGGATTTTATATCAATATTGGCACATTCAGCCAGTACTTTTAAACCTAAATTTTGTTTTTTGTTTATTAATCTTAATCCATGTTGCACAAAAGCTCTATTAATACCTGTTAATGGCATCACATCACATACCGTTCCAAGTGCAACAAGGTCTAAATACTCCATTATATTAGGTTCTGTTATATTCTTTTCCTGGAAATAACCTTTTTGTCTTAAAATACTCCTAATTGCGGTAATAACAAAGAAAACAACCCCAACAGCTGCAATGTCTTTAAATTTAAAATCATCATCTAGCCTATTGGGATTAACAATAGCATATGATTCTGGTAAGTTTTCTTGAGCTAGATGGTGATCAATAATAATCACATCTACCCCTCTATCTTGTGCATATTTAATCGGCTCAAATGCTACAGTTCCACAATCAACCGTTATTATTAAATCATTTCCTTTATCTATAAGTTTTTTAAATGCTTCTTTATTAGGTCCGTATCCCTCTTTAAATCTACAAGGTATATATACAGTAGTTTCCAAACCAAGAGCATAAAAGAATCTTTTTAGCACTGCAGAAGAAGTAGCTCCATCAACGTCATAATCTGCATATATCACTATTTTTTCTTTCGCTTTTATTGACTCAACAATTCTATTTGCTGCTCTATCCATATCTCTCATTAAAAATGGATTAGGCATCAAATTTTTGATTTTAGGATATAAAAAATTTTGCACCGATTCAGCATCGTTAATGCCTCTATTTAATAATACTCTGGCAATGATGTCGCTTATGCCAAATTTTTGAATAAAATGTAAAACATCTTTTTCACTTTGCTCCTGTAGTTTCCAATGCAAATTTTTATATGAATTTTTCGTATCACAATTCTTTTCGTTATTCATACATTTTATGCATTTACAAAATATTAATTTTCAATAAAAATAGCACATAAAAATTTTTAACCAATAAAAAGAAAAGGATCTTGTTAAAATATAAAATAGTAATTGAGTATGAAGGTACAAATTATCATGGTTGGCAAAATCAAAAAGATTTAAAAACCATCCAGGGGGAAATTGAAAATGCCCTTTCAAAGTTAACTCAAAAAAATATTACTATATATGGAGCTAGTAGAACTGATGCGGGAGTTCATGCATATGGTCAAGTCGCACATTTTCAACTTGAAAAATATTATGAAATTCATGAAATACAAAACGCCGTAAATCATTACCTTAAACCAGAAAAAATTTCTATTATCAAAATAGAAAAAGTAGATGAAGAGTTTCATGCAAGATTCTCAAATAAAACAAAGCAATATGTGTATAAAATTATAAATAGAAAATCTCCTTTAACTTTATATAAAGATCGTGCTTGGCATGTCATGACACCACTTAATATTGCCAATATGATAAAGGCATCGCAATACTTAATTGGAACTTTTGATTTTACTAGTTTTAGGTCAGCTGGGTGCCAATCACATTCACCATTAAAGACGATAAATTCAATAAAATTCGAACAAAGCGATAATGAAATTTCTATATTATTTGATGCAAAATCCTTTGTATATAATCAAATCAGAATTATGGCAGGGACCTTAAAAGATTTTGGCACAAAAGAAATTTGCCCCTCTCATATGTCAAAAATTATAAATGGGAAAAATCGAAAACTTGCTGGTGAAACTGCTCCTAGCTGCGGTTTATATTTAAATAAAATATCTTATTAGTAATAATTACCGCCTTATACCTCAACTTCTAAAACTAACCAGAGCGAAAAAGAAGTTTTTTATCCGCCCCCCCTACTTTGTTAATTTTTTAAACTAAAGCTTATTTATAAACATTTAAATAATCAATTAAGTTACAAAAATTTTTAAATACTACGTTTTTAGGTAAAAATTCTTGAATTTAAGCTTTTTCTATATTTTGTATCAAAAACAACCTGGCCTCAGGATGTTTAATATAATTTGGCATAAAAATAAATTTTTCTATGAAATATCCGATAAGATTTAATGCTGAAATTATATCTTGCTTGCAAATTTCTACATTACTATCAACAAAAAATTTTGGTAGTATGAATAATCTATCCTTATATTTTGCACCAACATCTTCAGTAACAACATTACCAGTTTTTGGTGAAATATATTTTAGATTATCTACAGAATTAGTTACTGCACATTTTGACCAATCCAATGCATAACCAGAGCAATTTAGTAATCTAGCTTCAAAATTAATATACGCCTTATAATTTTCATTAATGTTATCACTAGCGCAGATAGTATGTAATAAATTTTTTGTTTCAATGAAAGTTGTTTTATTTACATCACCATCCTTTAAAGCAACTTTTATCATTGATAATGTTGAATTTAATATCGATATCTTGCTACTTTCAAACATAATTTCTGAAAAGATTGAATGCAAAAGCTCAATCTTTAAATACCCTAATTGTTCATTAAGCCTACCTCTCCAGTTAAATAAAACTATATTTCCTGGTATATTTTCATTTTTCTTTTTATTTATTCTCATTAACCCTGAAATAATACCATTATTTTCTGAAAAACATTTTACAATTAAAAATTTTTCCTGAAATAGTTTTGCAGAAATTATTATTCCTATATCATCAACTTCTATCATAAAAAATTAATACCTTGTTGTTTTGACTTTATAAGACATTTTTTGAGCCGAACTTAACAGCAGAGTTTCTGTTGTAAATTTATCGTAATATTTCTGCACACCATTGACTAATAATCCATCAGTAACCCCAGTTGCAGCAAAAATAACATCCTTTTTTACTAAATCTTCTATCTCATAAATTTTATTTATGTCAGTAACTCCCATTGCTTTAGCTCTAAGAATTTGCTGATTATTTTTAAATATCAATCTTCCTTGCATTCTACCTCCAACACACCTTAATGCAGAGGCAGCTAAAACGCCCTCAGGAGCGCCACCTGTCCCAATATATATATCAACATCACTATCAGGAATAGCTGCAGCTATAACAGCGGAAATATCACCGTCACCAATTAACCTAATTTTAGCCCCAACTGTTCTGATTTCTTCGATTATGCTTTTGTGTCTCTCCCTATCTAGCATCATTATTATTATTTCGCTAGGATCACACTTTTTGTATTTTGCTAAATTCAGTATATTTTCTTTGGCACTAAGATTGATATCAACAATGTTTTTGGGGTATTTTGAACTTATTGCTATTTTTTGCATATATAAATCTGGTGCATACAAAAAAGAGTTTTCAGAACTTATTGCAATAACTGCCATCGAGCCATAATCTGCCCTTGCGCATATAGTAGTACCTTCAAGAGGATCGACTGCAATATCAATACTTTCTCCACCTTTACCCAATTCTTCTCCAATATATAACATTGGGGCCTTATCCCTTTCGCCTTCACCTATTGCAACTTTACCATTCATGGGCAATTTATTTAGCTCCTGTCTCATAACGTCAACCGCCACTTTATCTGCAGAAACATTATCACCTTTACCGATCCAATCATAACATGCAATTGCTGTTAATTCTGTAACATTCTGGATACCGTGCAGCCAACTATTATTCATATTTATCTATGAAAAATTAAAAATTATGCTAACATATTCATCAATATATGGTAAAAAATGACCAAGCGCAAAGTATATCAAATAGCAATATGAAAAAAAATAAAATATCTGCGTCAATTCTAGCTGCTAATTTTGCAATTCTCAGAGAGGAAATAAAAAATATTTCTGAGTCTGGAGCAGATTCAATTCATTTAGATATAATGGACGGTCATTTTGTGCCTAATATAAGTTTTGGAAGTGATATTGTTAAGGCTATAAAAAAGGAAAGTCGAATTCCACTAAAAACTCACTTGATGATTAGTAATCCAGAAAAGTATGTTGATGAATTTATTGGAGCTGGAAGTGATATGATAATTTTTCATCAAGAAGCAGTAATTCACTGTGATCGGTTGATTGATTATATTAAAAATAAAGGGGTGAGGGTTGGTGTGTCTATTATTCCTTCTACCCCAGAATCTGTGTTACAATACATACA
>CAISOX010000098.1 GCA_903887235.1 uncultured Alphaproteobacteria bacterium
ACGTAAAATGGTTATTATTGCTGCTGTAATGCGCAAATTAATACATGTAATTTTTGCAATTTTAAAAAATGGGGTAGAATTTAAGGAAATTTAATTTTTAAAAAGCACCTTTGATTTGTTGACATTTAACACAGTATCACCAGGCACTTGTAGTGCAGGTCTTAGTGGTAGGCAAAAGAGATAAAGGAGAAGTGTATAAAAAAAATAAAGGATAGATAAACTAAAAATTCCTATAAAATAAGGTTTGGGTAAGATATATTATTATTTTAACTACTAAGCTTAGTATACTTAATTTACCATTGTTTTTGTTGCTGTAAAGTTTTACAATTGATCAGAATAAATTATATTAATACTTGATTATGGCAGATTTATATGAGTTAGAAAACAATACTTTAATAGTTGATGATTTTGATCTTTCAGTATTGCCCCAATGCCCAGCTCACATGATTAATGTAGCTAAAGATTTATCAAAAGTAGTTGGTAAAAGTAATGAAGAGATTGATTTATCGGGTGTGGAAAAATATTATGCGAGCGAGTTGATTGGATTAAAACAAGGTGATTATCCATCTCTTGATATTTTGAACAAGGATAAAGATAAGATGTCAGAAGATGAGCAAAATCAATTTTTTACTTTTGGAGATAATATGGCACGTTTGTTTTCTGTGAATGATGTATGTGATCAAGAGGGTATAAAATATATAGCAACTTTTCTTTATCATTATTACCCAGGTTCGCATAATTTTAACACTTTGAGAATTCAAGCTCAAGAATATATAGAGAGTATTATTTCATCGGGGAATAATATTTCTGAAAACTCAGTTCAAAAACTAGCTACTAAACTAATTGATACAGTAAAAGACAAGAAGAGTATTAATGGCTGATTTTTTAGATTCCATTCCCACAATATCTTCTTTTGAAAGTACGTATGCGGATGATTTGGTATACTCTGATGCAATATGGTTAACAGCCCATAATGCTTTTGCTAGTTGGCAAGATGGATACATGGTATATAATCAACAGAATATGAATTCCAAAGAATTGTTTGAAAAAGGAGTTTATAGCTTTATGATAGATATCCATAAAGAAAATGGTGAATTAAAATTATGCCATGGTAGTTGTGGAAGCAGTTATTTTCAAAAACCATCATTTTCGCATCAATTATTTAAAGATTGGGTACAAACTCTTACTGAAGTAACTTCAAGAACCGATAAAATAATTACTTTACATTTAGAATGTTATGCTGCAGCAAAAGAAATACTAGATGTTTTTAAGGAACTAGACCTAAATAAATACATATTAAAAAGTAAAAAGCCAAATGATCTAGATTTAACTTTAGGTTACATGAGAAAAAGTGGTGAAAAATTAGTAATATTTAGTGATTATGCCAGGGATAGATCAACTAAATCTCTAACAATGGGCAGTTTAGAAGAATATGAAAATCAGGGATTGTTTTCAACACGAAACTATAGAGAGACAGAATATTCTTTGGAAGATCACAATGATTGTAAATTAAGAACTGACTTTAGGTCGATTGATCCAGCTACAAAATTAACAGTTTTTAATCATTTCTCAAAAATTTCTAAATTTAAAGAATATAATAGTATTAATAAATTTAGTAATATTATGACAAGAATAAATTCTTGTTTTGCAGATGGCATAATGCCAAATTTCTTAGCGTTTGATTTCATTGAAGAAGGAGATTGTGATAACTGTATGAGTACTAAGCAAGTAGTGTATACGCTAAATCTACAACATACTTTTATTAAAGCGCCCATATGAGATCTTATAGCAAGGATGTAGCTACTATCAAAAGTAGTCTTCCAACTCACTCCCATACTTATAGTACTTTAGAATATTTATGGGGTTCTACGTCCTATTTAGTTATTGCTGGGTTAGCTGGATATTTTGGATATTATATAGGATATAAAAAAGGTTTTATTACTGCAGGAAGAATAAAAGAAGAATGATAGAAATTTATACCTAGTAGGGGTTTCCAGTCAGAAGGTACGAAAATTTTCACCAATTAGCTAGAAGCATCGCATAATTTTTCTCTCCTATCTGGACCAGTGCTAAGCTAGCTGCGTCTAGGGACCACCTTTTAAAAATTTGCGACATAACCAAAATATATTTGAAATTTGTGAATTTTTTTATTGATAACGAATTGTATTGTAACAACCAGTGTAAGTGCCTTACAAACTTTTTGCCGCTGACTTTTAGCGACTCTAGTAATTTATCTAAATTATGAATATTTAGTAGATTTGAGGAGAAAAAATAATTTTTTCATCAGTTTTGCATTCACATTTAGCTTTATAAACAGCCGGTAATTAGGGGGGGTTAAAGCGAGGGTGGTCCCTGGACGCAGCTAGCTTAGCACTGGTCCAGATAGGAGAGAAAAGTTATGCGATATTTAAAACAGGAGATGGAGAATATAGGATGATGGAGAGGAGTAGATGCTTGGGTATTAGGCAAGATGAGGAGGTAAGTATATTTAAAGCTATGGACGGTAGACCCGCAGAAACTCCATCTCAAGAAGCATTATGGGATAGGAAGGTTGATCAATTGAGTGAGGCATTTGGGAAGGAGGTGAGTTTTGGAGCAGATATAGGAGATAGAGGGAAAGTATGGAGGAGAAATAGAGTTTGAAGGTAAGAGATATGGAGTAATGCATCAATATGATGAAGTGAAGTTGATAGATAGGGGTGATTTTGCAAAAGATATAATGGTCCCAATAAACTGGACAGCAAAATTAACAAAATGAGATATAATTTCAAAACA
This sequence comes from uncultured Alphaproteobacteria bacterium, assembly GCA_903887235.1. Classification (GTDB taxonomy): domain Bacteria; phylum Pseudomonadota; class Alphaproteobacteria; order Rickettsiales; family Midichloriaceae; genus Aquirickettsia. The sequence goes on from CAISOX010000098.1 coordinate 2,776, forward strand.
AAATAAAGGAGATTATATGTCAAAAAAAGCAAAGCAATATAGCGCAACAGAAAAAAGTAAAATAGTAATAGAAGCGATAAAAGGAGAGCTGACAATAGCTCAAATTACCAGTAAATATTGGGTACATTCGACGCAAATACAACAATGGAAGAAAAAAGGGTTAGAGTATTTAGAGAGTGGTTTTCAAAATAAAGTTAAATCCAAACATTCAGATAATGAGGAGTTAATAAAGCAGCTATATGAGCAAATAGGGCAGCTTAATATGGAATGTAATTGGCTGAAAAAAAATCTACATTGTTTGGAGTTTAAATATAGGAGAGACATGATAAATTCTACAGATAAGGAAATAAGCGTGGCAGAGCAATGCAAACTTCTTTCAATTAGCAGATCGAGTTATTATTATAAACCCAAGGGTTTAAGCGCAGAAGATTTAGAGCTAATGAAAATCATTGATGAGATTTACACTCAACATCCGTATTATGGCACACGAAGGATGTCTAAATGCCTTCAATCAAAAGGATATGCTACTGGTCGCAAGGTAGTAAGGCGATATTACCGAATAATGGGAATTGAAGCTGTATATCCAAAGATAAATTTAAGCAAAAGAAATCAAGCCCATAAAACATATCCGTATCTACTTAGGGATACAAAGATTGAGTGCGTTAATCAAGTCTGGAGTGCTGACATAACGTATATTAGATTAGAGCAAGGTTTTGTGTATTTGGTGGCGATTATAGATTGGTATAGTCGCTATATATTGAGCTGGAAACTCTCAATCACCTTAGATTCTGAATTCTGCGTATCTGCCCTTGAGGAAGCCATTAAAAAATATGGGAAACCAGAAATATTTAATACTGATCAAGGAGTGCAATTCACCAGCAATTACTTTATCTCTATCCTAATTCAACATGCTATAATGATTAGTATGGATGGTAAAGGAAGAGCTTTAGACAATGTTTTTATTGAAAGATTCTGGAGATCGTTGAAACAAGAAAAAATATATTTAATAATTTTAACCACTGTTATGGAGGCAAAAGATGCTATAAATGAATATGTGAAGTTTTATAATAATAAAAGAATGCACCAATCTTTGGAATACTTTACTCCAGCAAAGGTGTATTCTAATAATAGTAATTTAATGGCTGTAAATTGTATCTCATAATGTTTGATTTTGTGTCTTGACAAATGGGCCCACTATACGTTCTCTAACCTTAGGCCATGTTGACCCAAATCATTTTTCATTTGCATTTAATTCGGTCAAAAAAATGTTCTTGTTTGCAGTTCCATGCGTTTATGATTACAGGTCGATACACTAATACTATAATTCGTCTTTTAATGTTTCAAAATTATGAGATTCGGAATTATGGGTTTGAATAATAGTATCATCAGGAGTAGAGTAATCTTTTGATATTATATCCATAACTATTTTTGATAAAGAATCCACAAGAGCTAAGCCGCTGATAAAGCCAAATACTTTTTTCATTGTTAATGCTGACGTATAAAAATTAGCAAACGATAAAGAAGAGGTCATGCCACTATAACCAACACAAGCTATATACGCTAGATCTGTAATATATGGTACAATTACGGCTAGATGGCTTTTTTCTTCACTAAGCGGTTTATAACTTGTGTAGCATTGCAACCCACCAATTATAGCATTATTTACTATATCAAGCTTTAAAACTTGTTCTAACCATAATTTAGGCCAAAATACCTTTGTACTGATTCCTCCTAAAGCGCCCTGTAATAATATTTCTGGCCCACATTTTAATAATGAATCAAAAGTAGTGTTTGCAGGTTCTGGATTTTTACTTAACTTTTTAAACCGATACTCTTGAAGATAATCATATAAAAATATCTTAGTAGTATATATTAGTCGAGTAAGACACCCTCATTACTGAGGTCTCTCTCGCCTAAAGGCGAGGGTTTTAAAGCAATTGTGTGATTATAAAAACAATCTCATGCACATTAAAATGAAGGTGTTATGAAATTATACATTGAATAGTATTATTCAATTTCAAATATGGCTTCAACTTCAACAGAGGCACCAAGTGGAAGAGAAGAAACGCCCACAGCTGCTCTTGCATGCTTTCCTTTGTCGCCGAATATTTTAACAATGATATCAGAAGCTCCGTTTATTACTTGAGGATGACTAGTAAAATCAGATGTGCTATTAACAAATCCTGTTAACTTGACGCAACGTTTTACTTTATCTAAAGAGCTGACTGCTGATTTTAGTTGCGCGACAATATTTAAAGCGCATAATTTTGCAGCTTCTACTCCATCTTCAATAGCAATATTCTCTCCTAACTTACCCGTAAATTTTACCTTGCCTTCTTCCATAGGTAATTGCCCTGAAATAAAAATCAATTTGTCAACTTTAACATAGGGCACGTAATTGGCAACCGGTGCAGAGACTTTTGGTAAAGTAATGCTTAATTCAGATAGATTTTTCTCGATGAAATTTGCTGTCTGATTTTCTAAAGCAAAACATGACTCGCTACCCAGTACTACGAATAACAAACATATCGATATTTTGATACGATGTCTAAATTGTTGCACGATCAACCTCCTTGAAATTCAATTTGCACTTGACAAAATTTTGCTAAAATCATACATATGATACCATTATATGTATAATATCAAACCATTCATTGTAAAGGAAAATTATGATCATCACAAAAATTAAACTGATTTGTATTGCAGCCTTGCTATTGATTATACCGCTTGTAGCAAGCGCAGCACCACTTGATGTAAGGAAAATTACACCTCCAAAATTAGAATCTATTCATTTGGGGCAAAAAATACTATGTCATAGGCCAATGAGACATGGTTCTCCGAATATGATTGTTGAACAAAAAGATGGAAAAGTAATCGCACATAATTATGGGCATGGTGGTAGTGGTTGGACCTTAGGCCCGGGATCTGCTTCATATGTAAATAATTTACTTATAAATTTTTCAGGTGCTGCTGATTTAAAAAATGATACACCTATTACAATTATTGGCGCAGGTGCTTTAGGTTTTTTTACAGCTTACGATCTAGTACAAAGAGGTTTTACAAATATAACCATCGTAGCTGAAAAATTTGATTCTCTTACATCACATAATGCAGGCGGATTACTTGCGCCGGTATCGATGGATAATGACCCAAAGATGCAAAAAATCATCGATCAAATTGGTATCGATGCTTATAAGTTTTACGCAAGCATCGCACAAAAAAAACACAAACATTTTAAAGATGGGGCAGTAATCGTGCCAACATATTTTGAAAATCGAGAGGATTCTGGCTTAGAGCCATATGTCGGAAAAGTAATGAAGCCAGCAAAGGATGTAATGCTTGATTTTGGTAATGGTACCACTAGAAAAATGGTCTCTTATGATGATGGTATTTTTATCAATACTGCAAAAATGATGACAGGCCTTCGTGACTATTTAGATAAAAAGAAAATCAAGTTTGTTCAGAAAAAAATTCATTCATTTAGCGATCTAAACACCATGTATATTATCAATTGCAGCGGACTTGGTTCTGGTAAACTTAATAAAGATGGAGAGATGGCAGCGGTGCAAGGGCATTTAATTATGCTTAAAGACCAAAATCCTCAAGATTTACAGTATATGATTTTAGTATATTTTAACGAAGGTGAAACACAATCAGGTCAGAAAGTAAAACGCTCTTTTTATATTTTTCCAAAACATTTATCAAATACAGGAGCTAAGGATATAGGCGTTATCGGAGGTACATTTATTGAGGGTGCTACACCTAAAACACCTAATGAAAAAGAGTTTGATATTCTACTTGAAGGAGCAAAAAAGTTTTATGGTATTCAATGATAATATTCAATGGCTCGCTATCATTAACTAACTACCTTTAAACAACATCCTCTTCAGTAATTGGTGTTACCACTATACTATTTATTAAAGATAATCTTCATGAGTTCCTGATTGTACTTTTTACAACTTTTATCATCCAGTTCTATTTTATCAGTTTTTTGAGTAGCTTTCAACGCGCTTTCAGCGCAAGCTCTGAGTTGTGCTGATGACATAGAAGTGTTTTTAAGAGATCTATATATAATATTGCAATTTCCATCTAATATGATTTCAACCTCAGTTTGCATGCCGTCCAAGCATGGTGTAGAATTCCAATGTTTTTTTAATTGTTCTTGAATCTTTGAAAGATCATTTTCATCTAAAACAGCAGATGTGTTATTTAAATTAATTGGCTCACTATTGTCTACCAATTTTGAAAATATATCTTCTATAGGTTCTTGCTTTGCAACTTTTTTCTCTTTTGTTAAGCCAGATAATTTCTTTGTGTCGGTAGTATTTTTCTTGGTAATTTCCCCCTTTTTTTCTTTAGGAGGAAGTTCTTTAACCTTTTCTTTTACTTCATTATTTTTCTTAATTATTGGCTTTTTTTTATCTTCATTTTTTGGCGCTTCTTTAGTTATTTTCTTTTCTGTAGTTTTAGAATTTGTAGATTCAACTATTTCCTTTTTCTGAGGAACTTCAGGAGTCTCTTTAGGTAGATTTGTTGAAGGCTCTTTTTTTACGGGACCTATATGAATTGAAAATTTTTGATAAGTTAATTTTTTAGGAGGTTTTAAAAAATTAATATTAATAATCAGCAATAAAAAAACTGCTAAATGGAATAATATAGATAGTAAATATCCTTTGTTCATTATTAATCAATCTATTCATCAGTTACTAGAGTGACATTGTCAATCGATGCTTCTCTTAACGTACTAAAAACGTATATCATATCGCCGTAATGAGTTGATTGATCGCCATATATCATAATTTGAATTTGTGGTTTTTCAGCTAATATAGCTTTGATTTTGTTAATTAATTCCACTTTTTCTATTTTTATTTCTTGAATATAAATATTTGAGTGTTTATCAACGCTGATATTTAAATAATCATTCTTTTTTGAAAAATTTTCGGAGGATTTGGGTAATTCAATATCTGCGCCGGTATTAATTATGTGAGATGTAAGCATGAAAATGATCAATAAAACTAACATAACATCAACGAATGGGGTAACGTTAATTTCAGATTTAATTTTATTTTTATACTTTAATGATTGCGGATTTAAAAAATTGTACATTATTTTATTCATAAACATTTATTTAAATTTTGCTAATTAATTTTATAAAGGAGTTGCGAAATTTAATGTTTAAGCTTTCAATACTACTATAAAATTTATTATTAAAAATTAACGCAGGGATAGCCACAATTAATCCTAAAGCTGTAGCCAATAGAGCTTCAGCAATTCCAGGCGCAACTGCTGAGATGCTAGCATTTTTCAAAAATACAATCGATTGAAAACTGTGCATTATACCCCAAACTGTGCCCAGTAATCCTATAAAAGGGGCTGAGCTGGATATAGTTCCTAATATATATAGCTTATCTTCAATTCTATTGTTCACATCATAAATTTTTAATTCTATATTCCCTAGAAGCTCTTCTTTGTTTATTCCAAGGGTATCTTTTTTAATTGAACAGATTTTATTGTAGACTGTAATAATTATTTCACCAAATATATTTAATTTTTTTATTGTGGCAAAATGCCTTTGTTCAATTAAACTTATGTCGTAATTATTTTCCATTAATAGTTTATTGAATATGTTATATTCTTTAGTAATAGATTTTAGTAAAAATATTTTCTCTAGTGCAATTGCCCAGGAATATATCGACATTAACACTAAAATCAGCATTATTATTTGTACAAATAAATCTGCTTGTATAAACATATCTACAATAGAAAATGATTTTGCTGTGGATGCACTTGCAATATCAACAATTTCAGACTCAGCAAATTTTTTAACAGGTATTTTTTCCATGATTTTTATAGTTATATTGTTAATTCATTATTTTTGCATAGCATTGCGATTAAATAATCAAATTCATCCATATTATTAAATTTGATAACGATACTATTTTCTTTTTTCCCTAAATTAATTTTAGTTTTTAAATTTAATGCCTTGCTAATTTTTCTTTCTAAATTTAATACGTCAGCATCTTTACTAAATTTATTATAATTTATTTTATTGTTGTTTTTTATAATATCTTCGGTTTGTCTGACGCTTAAATTGTTTTTCTGTATAATTTTAACTAGTTCATCTGGATTTTCATTATTAAGTAATAATCTTGCATGTCCTGCAGATAGTTTGTCCTCAAAGATTAGTTTTTTAAATTTATCTGGTAGTTTTAATAATCTAACTAAGTTTGCAACATAGCTTCTACTTTTGCCAATTTTCTCGGCTAAAATTTCTTGAGTATAACCTTGTTCATCAATTAATGTTTTGTATATATTTGCTTCTTCAAGAGGATTTAAATCTTCCCTTTGAATATTTTCTATTAATGATATTTCAACATTTTGCCTATCAATTGTATTCTTTATTATTGCTGGAACAAATTTTAAATTTGCTAACTTTGATGCCCTCCATCTCCTCTCGCCCGCAATAATTTGGTAACGATCATTTTCTAAATTTTTAACTAAAATTGGTTGTAGTACCCCATATAATTTTATCGATTCTGCTAATTCCAAAATATCTTCTTCATTGAAATTTTTTCTAGGTTGATTATTGTTCTCAGCAATTTTATCAATAGGAATTTCAACAAAATAATCTGATTGAAAATTTGAAATATTAAGGTCCAACTTATTTGGAATTAATGAAGAAAGCCCCTTACCTAAAGCTTTAAATTTATTATTATCTACCATAATTCTTATAAATGTTTTTTTAAAATTTCTTGTGCTAAAAGTATATATGAAATTGATCCAGAGCATCTACTATCATAAAGCATGATTGGTTTGCCATGAGATGTGGCTTCTGACAACTTTATATTTCTGGGAATCACCTGCTCATATACTTTGCTACCAAAATTTTTTCTCACATCATCAACAATCTCTTTGCAAAGCCTATTCCTTCTGTCGTACATTGTTAATAATATACCTTCAACGGTTAATTTAGGATTTAAAATTGATCTAATATAATTTATAATCTTAATTATGTTGGCAATCCCCTCAAGTGCAAAAAATTCGCACTGTAGCGGTATCAATACTGAGTCTGAGGCGGTTAAAGCATTAACTGTAAGTAGACTTAATGATGGAGCGCAATCTATAAAGATATAATCGTATTTTGGGAAGGTTTTATTTATTTGTTGTAGCTTTTTATTTAATATGCGCTCTTTATTTTCTAAATTTGAAACTTCTGTATCAAATGCAGACAGGTCTTGATTGGATGGTATGATATCGATATTGGGTAGCAAGGTATTTTTTATTACATTTTCAATGGTAGAATCGTCTAACAATAAGTTGTAAATGTTTTGCACTCTATTTGAATTTTCTATACCCATTCCTGTGCTCAGATTGCCTTGTGGATCCAGATCAATTAGCAGAATATTTTTTTGATATAGACTTAATGCTGTTGCCAAATTTATTGAAGTTGTAGTTTTTCCTACACCACCCTTTTGATTAATTATAGATATTATTTTACAACTATTTTTCATTAATTTTTAAGTTTTTTAACATATATAATTATTGTAATTAGTGCAGATGGAGTCATGCCCTGAATTCTTTTTATATCTGCAATTGTTTTTGGAGAGGAATTTTCTAATTTTGTTTTTATTTCATTAGAAAGACCAGTTATTTCATTATAATTAATATTATTCGGTATAGTTATTTTTTTATCATTTTGCAAAATTTCAATATCTTTAGCTAGTCTTTTTTCATAATCTTTATATAAATTTTCAGCAAAAATATTTATTAGGATTCTCTCATCCGTATCAATGATTTCTGGAAAAAGGTTTTTTATCTGTTTAATATTCAAAATGCCCTTAGATTGTAAATTATCTAGATTATTATACCCCTCAATTATACTTTTTGTTTTTAAAAAATGATAAATTTTATTTTTTTGTTCTACGATGCCATTGTAATTTTTCAACTTTTCAGTAGTTATCAACCCATACTGGTTACCTATTGCCGTTAACCTTTCTGATGCATTATCACTTCTTAGTTTGATTCTATACTCTGCTCTTGAAGTCATCATTCTATATGGCTCCTTAGTACCAAAATTTACTAAATCATTAATCATCACTCCTATATATGAATCACTCCTTGATAAAACAAATTTTCGATTTTGTAATTTTAAGGCTGCATTGGCGCCTGCAATAAGACCTTGTCCTGCAGCTTCTTCATATCCTGTTGTTCCATTAATTTGCCCTGCAAAAAACAAATTTTCGATTTTTTTACTTTCTAAGGTTTCTTCTAATTCTCTTGGATCTATAAAATCATATTCAATGGCATATCCGTATCTTATAAATTTTGCTTCTTCAAGTCCAGATATTGATCTAACGAATTCTTCCTGAATATTTTGCGGCAATGATGTGGATATTCCATTAGGATATATTAAGTCACTTCTTAGACCTTCAGGCTCTAAAAATACTTGATGACGTATTTTATCTCTAAATTTTACTACCTTATCTTCTATAGACGGACAGTATCTAGGGCCAATAGAGGTAATATTTCCAGAATAAATTGCTGACTGTGCAAGATTTTTCTCAATTATTTTATGAGTATTTTCGTTTGTATATGTTATATAACACGGTATTTGGTTTTGTGATATACTTTCCGTAAGGTCGGAGAATGGTTGAGGTATTTCATCTCCCAGTTGTTTTTCTAAAATTTCCCAATTAATTGATTGTTTCAATATTCTAGGAGGCGTACCTGTTTTTAATCGTCCAATATTAAATTTATATGATTTTAGTTTTTCAGCTAGTACAGTAATAGATTTTTCGCCAAATCTTCCCGCATTGTATTTAGTTGATCCTATGTGAATTACGCCATTTAAAAATGTCCCTGAAGTAATAACTACAGAATTGGATATTATTTTAATTTCGCCACAGATTATACCAGATGCCTTGCCATTTGAAATAATAATATCATCGACAACATCATATATTACATCTAAATTTTTATAACTAAACAAAATATTTTGTAAATTTTCTTTATACAAATCTCTATCTGCTTGAGCTCTAGGTCCCCATACCGCAGGCCCTTTACTTTTATTTAATACTTTAAAATGTATTCCAGATTTATCAATAACTTTGCTCATTATTCCATCTAAAGCATCAATTTCTCTCACTATAATACCTTTAGCAACGCCACCAATAGATGGATTGCACGAAAGTTCGCCTAAATCATCTTTCGATTTTGTAATTAAACAGGTTTTTGCTCCTATTCTACATGCTGCGGTGGCAGCTTCGACACCTGCATGCCCACCTCCAATAATAATGACGTCGTAGTTTTTTTGCATAATCTATATTATGTTTCACGTGAAACAATCAACTTATATCATTTTCCGATACAAAAGCTACTAAAAATTTTATCTAGCACTTCTTCTGTATTAATATCACCTAACAATAAACCTAATTCCTTTGCACAAGCTCTTAATTCCTCTGTTTTTAATTCTAAAATATCTGTATTTAAGGCATTATTTAGGTAATTATTGCAATTCTTCAATTTATTTTGATGCCTAATGTTAGTGATTAAATTTGCATCTGAGGAGGGCATAAAATTATTTAAAATTTCTTCTATACTTTGTAATATGGCGTCATCATATTTATTCGACTTTAAAGATAAAAAAAGGAGAGTCTCGTATTTTAAATTAATTTTTTCTAATTGCTTTATAAGTTTTGCCTTTAAAAGTCGATAATCACTCAATAAGTCAATTTTATTTATATACACTAAAATCTTGACAGTAGTATCTAACCATTTTTTTGATTCAATTAATATATTTAAGTTTAATAAATTGTTTGCATCGAACATAAAGATTATTATATCAGAATTTTTCATTACATTTTTTCCCTTTTCTATCCCCATATTTTCAATTTTATTCGAGGTTGCCCTGATACCAGCTGTATCGTGCAATATAATTGGGATTCCTGCTATTTCTATTTTAGTTTTAATAACATCTCTTGTTGTCCCTTTAATGTTTGAAATTATTGAGGTGTCACTTTTAGATAAAAAATTCATTAAACTTGATTTTCCTACATTGGTGGCCCCAGCAATACATATATTAATTCCATTCATTAATTTATTAGCGGAACTAAAAAATTTAATATTATTTTCAAATTCGCTTTGTAATTTTTTGATCCTTTTATTTAATTTTGCCAGCTCTGCTTCATCTAAAAGATCATCTGGGAAATCTATATATGCCTCTGATATGGATAGTAGTTCAATCATGTCATTTCTCCAAGTGGAATAAATATCCTCCAATGCTCCATTGTAACTTCTTATGGCAACTTTTCTTTGATATTCAGATTCTGAATTAATAAGATCAATCAAAGACTCTGCCTTATTTAATGATATTTTATTATTTTCTAATGCTACTCTAGTAAATTCACCATTAGTAGCCAAGCGTAAATAGTCTAAAGAGTTTAATTCATCAAAGATGGAGTTGATAATAGCGATTCCTCCATGTGTTTGTAATTCAACCGTATCTTCTCCTGTATAACTATGATTTTTAGGGAAGTAAATAGCAATTACTTCATCTATAAGCTCCAAATTTTTCTTATATATCTTTCCTAACGTCGCTACTCTTTTTAATAATTTTTTTTTAAAATTAAGATCTTTAAGTACTAAAAGAGCATTAGGTCCAGATATTTTGATAATAGCGATCCCAGATTTTCCATAGCATGTGGATAAAGCAAAAATTGTTTCTCTCTGTAACATTATATTAATTTTTATGAGATAGAGCGAAACTAAAAATATCATTAGATTTTTGCAACGCTTTTTCTTCAAAATTTGTTTTATAAAAAATTTTATTTGATATTTTCATTTTACTTAATCTAAATTCATCATTTTGTAAAATATCATATAAAACACTTTCCGCATAATTTGAATGATCAGTAACTATAAATAAGTTTGAAGAAAATTTATTTGATAAATATTGAAGAAAATTTTTATTAATTAATCTGTGTTTGTGATGCCTATTTTTTGGCCATGGATCGGGGAATAAGATATAAATATTATTAAAAAATTTATCAGGTACTTGAGCTAATAATTCTCTGGCATCTCCTTGATAAATAAAAATATTATTTATATTACGTTCTTTAATATTATTAATTAATTTCATAATACCAGGATTATATACTTCGCTTCCAATATATATACTGTCGATATCTCTGACAGCCCGGTAAAAAATAAACTCCCCTGAACCAAATCCTATTTCTAAATTAACTTTTTTATTTGTGTGCAAAATAAATTTTTGCTGCCTTCCATAGGAATAATAATTAAGTAAGCTTATTATTCCACTATCTCTAATACACTTGTTTCTTCGTGATTTATATGGAATATATTTTAATTCATTATTCATAGTTGAAAATTTTAACTATTTATGGGCCCTAAATCTACTTTTAATGAAATATAAAAATGTTAATATAACTAGGGCAATGCATGCATTAAGATAAACTTGAAGAGGATAGGAAGACAGTATATATATTGCTAATATAATAGCAATTGCTGGAGTAACAGGCATCAAAGGGCAACGAAAACCCCTATTTAATTTTGGCTCAGTGTATCTCATAACTATAGTTGATATGCATATAATTATTAGAGTTAATAAAATAAAAAAACTACTTAGCTTTACTATATTTTGTAAATTAGTTGTTGCGGCGATAAAAGACATAGAGAAGCCAATAGCAAGAGTAATAACGTGTGGAGTTTTATTTTTAGAATGAACTCTTGCAAAAATATTAGGTAACAAATTATCCTCGGCCATAATTAAAAGCATTCTGATAACTGTGTATTGGCTTACAATTATTACTGAACTCAAGCCTACTACTGCACCAAATTTCACAAGATAGTTCAACCAAGGCAGTCCTATTTTATCTACAGCGACAGCTAAAGCCTGAGGTACATTTAACTCTTTATATGACACCAAACCAGTCATCACAGCAGAAGTTAATATATATATGATTGTAACAGTAATAATGGTGATAATAATGCCTAATGGAATATTTTTTCTAGGATTTTTAACTTCCTGAGCAGATGTGCATATAGAATCAAAGCCGTTAAAAGCAAGAAAAACCATAGAAATGCCAGTTATAATTCCGGACACTCCATATTCTCCAAATTTTCCTGTATTTTGTGGAATGTAAGGTATCCAATTGTTTACATCAATATAAAACATTCCTATTATTATAAAACAAAGTAAAACTAATAATTTTATAACTACAGAAAAGCTTGTGATAATTGATGATAAAGTTATTCCTCTATAAAGAATTAAAGTTGATATAAAAGAAATTGTAAATGCTGGTATATCAAATACAGCATGATAAACTTCCCCCTGAATATTGTATTCTGTTCCTGTTGGCAATGCAAATTTTTCGGGAAGTCCAAGATTAAAGTTGTGCAGTATATCAGAAAAGTATCCTGACCAGCCAACGGCAACTGATACAGCTCCTAAAAAATATCCAATCGCAGAAATTGAACCAACAATCCACGCAGGAAATCTACCAAATGTTATGTATGTATAGGAATAAGAACTTCCAGAAGTATGCAGTATCGAGGAAAATTCTGCATAGCATAAACCAGCACATATACATATGATACCACTCAATGCAAAAGATATAGTAATGGCAGGACCAGCATGCATTCCAGAAGCAATTCCAGTTAAAACAAAGATACCAGCTCCAACAATTACCCCTATTCCAAGTGTTATCACTTGAAATAATGACAAACTCTTCTTCAATTTATTGTGATTTGAGGCTTTTAAATTAATCTCATAAACAGATTTTTTTTCAAAAAGAGATTTGAAATTATTTTTCCAAATTGCTTTTATATTTTCCATAAGATAGATAATAAATTGTACATATTACTAGGCAAATTAAAGCGTATTTTATGGTTATGGCAGGATAACTAAATAATATCTGTCCTGCTAATAATATAGCTATCATTGGAATCCACGGAACAAATGGACATTTAAAATTTCTTTTTAAGTCTGGTCTCTTATATCTTAGGTATATTGTGCTAAAGCATATAACTATAATTATCAACAATATAAAAAATGTACTAAGTTTTACGAGTTCCTCTAACTCTATTGTAGCTCCTACTATTCCCATTAACAAACCAACTATTACAGTAGAGAAGTATGGTGTGTGGTATTTTTTATGAATTCTCTTAAATATAGAAGGCAATAAACCATCTTTTGTCATTGAATATATCATACGAACAATGGCATATTGATGTACAAGCACTACTGATGTAATGGCCGCTACAGCTCCTAATTTAACAAATATTAAAAAGATGGGGCTGTCCATTTTTTCAACAGCTATTGCAAACGGTTGCGCTGTGTTTAAATCTTTATAATTTACAACTCCCGTAAGAACTGCTCCTACTAAAATATAGGTTATAGTAGCTATAATAATTGCTCCAATTATACCTATTGGTAAGTTTTTTTGTGGATTTTTAGCCTCTTGCGCAGCAGTGCAAACAGAATCAAATCCGTTAAATGCTAAAAATAATATGGACACCCCCGCAATTATACCTGAGAATCCATATTCTCCAAAAGTTCCAGTATTTTCTGGTATAAAAGGCACCCAATTTGCAAAATCAATTTTTGTCGCTCCAATTACAATGAAAAGAAACAAAATCGCCATTTTTATAAATACTATAATTGCATTAACAATTGAAGACCCTTGAGTTCCTCTGCATAATATGAGCATAGTAGCTATAGATATCAAGAAAGCTGGTAAATTAAAAAATGCTTTTTTTATTTCTCCATTAGAATCACTATATAAATGTCCTGTCACATGCATAAATTTTTCTGGTAAGTAAATATCATAATGCTCTAGCAAACCTACAAAATAACTTGACCATCCATTTGCCACTGACGCTGCAGCTAAAAAATAAGCTAGTACAGAAAAACAGCCTATCAACCAGGCTGGCAATTCTCCGAGTGTAGCATATGCGTAAGTATATGAACTTCCTGATACTGGTATCATAGATGCAAATTCTGCATAACACAGCCCTGCACAAATACAAACAACTCCACTAAGAGCAAAAGATAAGACTATAGCAGGTCCAGCATGGTTAAAAGCAGCAGTTCCAGTTAATACAAAAACTCCGCCACCAATAATTGCTCCAATTCCAAGTAGTATTAATTGAAAAGCACCCATGCTTCTAATCAATCCTTTCGATGAATCCGCCTCCTTACGCAGCTCTTCAAATGATTTTTTTCTAAATATTTCTTTAATATTCATCGTTTAGCTAGGAATGGTAAAATATTTGCTGATATGAATATAGATGAATAAGTGCCAAATGCAATACCAAATGTTATTACAGCACTAAAACTCCTCAAATTTTCACCACCAAAAATCCATAAAGAAATGCAAGCGACAAAAGTTGTTAAAAATGTCATTATAGTTCTAGATAAAGTTTCGTTAATACTCTTATTAATTACTTTGGCAGTAAGATAACATTGCTTATTACTAGATGCATTTTCTCTTATACGATCATAAATAACCACACTATCATTTACAGAATACCCAATAATTGTTAAAATCGCAGCGATAGATGTCAAATTAAATTCATATCCAGTAAACACAAAGAACCCTATAGAAGCTGTTAAATCATGTATTAACGATAATATTGCACCTATGCTAAATCTCCAGTTAAACCTTACTAAGATATATATCGTTATAACAAACAAAGACCAAAAAAATGCGGAAATAGCTTTTTTAACCAAATCATCAGAAATTTTTGGTCCTACAAAATCAATTTTGAGAAAATTAGCTTTTTGATCTAGTTGTAATATTTCAAACTTTATTTGATCTGTTATTTTTATGTTGCTATTTTCTGCATTCTGTAGGCGTATAACCAAATTTTCACCAGATTGCTGTAAAACAATATCATTGTATTTAGTGGATAAAACGCTTTTAATATTACTCGAGTTTTTTGAGGTTAATTCAATTATGACTCCACCTTTAAAATCAATACCTAAATTTAGCCCATTGTAGAAATATCCTACAATAGTAATTATTGTAAAAATAATGCTGAATAAAAATCCATAATTCCTATAAGAATAAAAATCAAAAAATTTGGAAGGCATGTTTGGCTATCTTTAATATTGGTATAGCTCTATATGATCAAACCATATGCATTATAGGTGTAAAAATCTATAATTGATCAAAAGATTAGGTTACAAGATACATAATAGTTTGAAAATGTCAATTTATGAATTGTAACGCATTGTTTATATTACAATCCAAAAATAATAGTAATAAGCTAAAAGCTAGATGATTTATCTTATAATGAGAATTATACCATTTATTGATTTCATGTAATAATACTTTTCAAATTTTTATTATCTTGAAAAAAAAATGATTGAATATATCATGAAATGATAAAAGAAGGTATTTGTTTTGGTTATATGCGTAATTTTATTTCAGTAGATTTTTTTTTAAATAATAAGTTGTTGCTATATGTGTCAATGGAAATTCTATTGATAATGTTGTTCGGTTTTATTGCAAATAAAATTATTAGTAAATTTTATCGTAAATTTGAAAAGGTAGAAAGGAGTGAAAATATTTATAAAATAGTAATTTTTTCACTCAAAACTCCTCTGAAGATTTTAATATGGGTATTAGTTGCATCATATATAATTATATTAGCAAACAAATTTTTAAATTTTGATATACTACATTCTATTTTGTTTGTCAGAAAAATTGTATTTATATTTTTATTTGGATTATTTGCATATAAGCTAATACATGAATGTGAATTATATGCTCAGAAAAAGAGCTCTCTTGCCAATAAAGTTAATATGCCAGTTAATATACCAATTGGAACTTTTTGCAGAATATTAAAAATTATCGTTATTTTCTTTGCTTTGTTAACCTCAATTGAAACTTCTGGAATTAATATAACTGGGGTACTTGCATTTGGTAGTGTGAGTGGCATAATACTTGGTTTTGCTTCAAAGGATTTGCTGGCAAATTTTGTTGGAGCAACTTTAATATATCTTGATAAACCTTTTGAGATAGGTGATCATATTCGTTCTCCAGACAAAAAAATAGAAGGAATTGTGGAATCAATTAGTTGGAGGCTTACAAAAATTAATACATCTGATAAACGACCTTTATATGTGCCAAATGCTGTTTTTAATGAGATAGTAATAGAAAATACTTCAAAGATGACGCATATGAGGATTAAAGAAATTATAGGAATTAGATATTGTGATATTGCTGCTGTGACAAAAATAATTGATGATGTAAAAAATATGCTTTTAAAACATGAGGAAATTGCCTCGGATCAAACCTTAATCGTCAATTTAACTCAATTTAACCAATCTTCTGTTGATTTTATGGTCTACACATTTACCAAAACCACCGATTCAATTGAATATCAAAAAGTCAAACAAGACGTATTATTAAAAATTAATGAAATAATTGGTAAAAACAACGCTGAAATGGCTTTTTCCACTAAAACAACTTGCATACAATGTAGTGTGCCGCTATAAACAGAGATAGAAGATGAAGTCATCAATGAAGCAAATATCCTTAAGAGAAAAAATAGGCTCTATGCTGATGTTTGGCTTCAGTGGGTCTAGATATTCTGACAATGGAGTTCAAGAAATAATACGAGATATACAAACTTATAACCTAGCTGGCGTGATATTGTTTGGGTATAACATCATTTCTCCAAAACAATTGAAAGATTTAACTATATTACTTAAAAAAATTAGTGCCAAGTTATTCATAGCAATAGATCAAGAAGGGGGGGTAGTACAAAGATTAAATGCAAAAAAAGAGTTTGCTGATACTAATTCAGCTAAAAATATAGCAGAAAATTATACCTACAAAGAAGCTTATAAGCTGTATGAAAACATGGCTATAATGCTTAAAGACAATGGTATAAATTTTAATTTTGCACCATGTGTTGACATCGACTACAATCCTCCATGCAGTGTTATTGGAGGCTTAGAAAGGAGTTTTGGGCAAGATCCTAATCAAGTAATTGAATACTCAAAGCAATTCATAAATGCACATAAAAAACATAATATAATTTCTACACTAAAACATTTTCCAGGACATGGTTTTGCCCAAAATGATACACATAAAGGTTTGACTGATACAACTGACTTAGCAAATATAGATTTAGAACTAAAGCCATATAATGATTTGCTCTCATACTCTACGAATACAGCGGTTATGACAGCACATATTATTAATCGCAATTTAGATGAAAATGGCTATCCAGCAACATTATCTAAAAAAATCATAACTGGTATATTAAGAGAAGCTCTTAATTTTCAAGGGGTAGTTGTCACTGATGCCTTAGAGATGGGGGCAATAAGGAATTATTATTCTTTAGAGGATGTTGTTTATCGCTCAATAGATGCTGGTAACGACATTTTAGTTTTTACAAGAAATTCTGCCAGTTTTATTAATTCCGAAGACAATGATTCTTGGGAGATTACACCTCAAAAAATTGTAAATATCATAGAGCATGGGGTGCTGAATGGAACAATTTCACAAGGTAGAATAGAGGAATCGTACTTACGCATTATGCAACTTAAAAAACTACTGGAATTTAATAATGCCAAAATAAATTGAATTTAAATACATCGTATGAATATAAAAATTACTCCAATATTACTAGCTGGAGGTGAAGGAAAGAGATTGTGGCCACTTTCCAGAAAAAATTATCCCAAACAATTTGTTGATGTAAAAGATGGAATTAACCTATTTCAAAATACATTTGCTAGAATTAATGACCATAGTCTATTTAATCCCCCTTTAATTATTTGCGGAAAAAATCACCAATGTCCAATAGAAGATTCATTGAGAAAATTTAAAATAACCAGATATACAATTATTTTAGAACCTGACTCTAAAAATACTGCCGTAGCCGTTACAGTAGCTTCGCTATTGCTAAAAAATCAAGAGCAACTAATGCTTGTTTTACCCATAGATCATTACATAAAAAATCAAGAAGATTTCATAAAAGATATAAGTTTTTTGAGTAAAAAAATTGATAAATTAATCATCATATTGGGTGCTAAATTTAGTAAAGCCAATCATGCATTTGGTTATGTTCAGAAGGGAAGGAAAATAGAAAATTCTCCCTTCATTAAGGCAATAAATTTCATTGAAAAACCAGATGTTTTATCAATGCAATCCATAAATCCAAAAGATTATTTATTGAATATGGGAATTTTACTAGCTTTTCCAAAAACAATAATAAGTGAGATAGAAAAATATGCAATGGATTTATTAAAATATGCTGAGAGTGCTTTAGAAAAAGCAACAGTGAAGCAAAATATAGTTGAACTAGGGGGGGGATGCTATAAATTTTGTCCAAATATATCAATAGATAAAGCCTTATTAGAAAAGACAAAAATGATGGCAATATACCCATGCGAATTTGATTGGTTAGATATTGGTTCATTTGGTTCGTATACAGCTCTTGCGCCAAAGGATATGCAAAATAATGGATTAATTGGAAAGGGAGTATTTTTAGATAGTGAAAATTGTTACATTAATTCAGAAAATGCAATGACCGTAGCAATGGGGCTGAAAGATATCAACATCATTTCAACCAAGGACTCAATATTAGTAATTCATAAGGACAAAGTTGAAAAAATTGGAGATGTTATTAGATTTTTGCAAAAAAATAATTTGCAAGAATTAATAGATGGAAACAAAGAATACAGACCTTGGGGATATTATGAAAATTTAATTGTGTCTGATGGTTATAAAATAAAGAAAATAGTTGTCAATCCTAAAGGAATATTATCTTTGCAAAGTCATGAATTTAGAGCTGAGCAATGGACAGTAATTAAAGGTATAGCTACAGTAACAGTAAATGAAAAAGTTTTTAATTTAACCAAAAATCAATCTGCCTACATTCCTGTAAAAGCTAAACATAGATTAGAGAATCAACATAATGAAATATTGGAAATATTAGAAATCCAACTTGGAGAGAAATTAACGGAGGATGATATACATAGATATGATGATATATACGGAAGAGTCTAATTAAAATTATTTAGCATTGATTAACGCGAAATATAGAAGAGCTAGAATTCAACTTCATATACTACTTCTACAATACAGGCTCAATAATATGCCATATTACTGCATTTGGGCTATATCTTGTTTCAATCTTGATTAAAGATTATGACCACTTCTTCTCAACTTGACATTCCCAGATAGATTAAAACTAAATCTAGGTAAAATATGCGATTTTTCTGTGGTGGAAAAATTAGCCTGACGCAGTTTAATCAACATTCTCTATTTGCTTAATTTTGTTCTCAATTTCTATTTCAAATAAATCGATATTTAATGGTGGAGGCAAACGGATTCGAACCGATGACCCTCTGCTTGCAAAGCAGATGCTCTACCAACTGAGCTATGCCCCCAATATGGAGCGGGCGAAGGGAGTCGAACCCTCGACCCCAACCTTGGCAAGGTTGTGCTCTACCAGTGAGCTACGCCCGCTCTTTACGTATAACAAGATAAAATATACCTAAAATAATATTAAATGCAATCTAATAACTTCGCTAAATGCATTTATTAAACGTAAACTGATATACCATATTATATAAAGCTTGTCACAAGATTTCTAATATGCTACCAATTGTTAGCTCAAGCTAGGGGTGCACGCTTGCATAAAGCGCGTGCTGAGAGATACCCTTTGAACCTGAAAAGGCTAATACCTTCGGAGGAAAGTTTATGATTGTAGAGAAAGAAATTTGGGACATATTTCAAAAAGTTTGCCAAGATAATCCACTAATTCAAAGTATAACAAATTTTGTTGTAATGCAGCACACAGCAAATGTGCTTCTTGCAACTGGAGCATCACCTATAATGTCTAATATAGGTGATGAGTTTAAAGAGCTGTATAAAGCCACTAAGGCCATATCAATTAATATTGGAATGCTAGACCCATTATGGGAAAAAAATATTATAGATTCATTAATTATATCTAAAACCTATAAATTACCTGTAATCTTTGACCCTGTTGGAGCTGGAGCAACAAAATATCGAACTAATTTTTCAAAGAAAATTATTAATGAATTTGATGTCAACGTTATCAGAGGTAACCCTTCTGAAATTCTATCTTTGGCTCCAATTGCAAACATAAGTGATGCCACTATATCTAAAGGAGTGGATAGCTGTATTGAATCAAATAAAGTAGTAGAGTCTGCAAAGGCAATAGCTCAAATGTATCATACCATTGTAGCATTAACGGGCAAGGACGATTACGTTACTGATGGTAACCAGGTATATAAATTATCTAACGGAAGTATATTAATGCAAAAAGTTACTGGAATGGGATGTGCATTAAGCTCATTTATTGCAAGTTTTGTTGCAGTTGAAAAAAATTATTATAATGCGACAGTTGCAGCAGTTGCAATTTATGGAGTAGTTGGTCAAATTGCAGCAAAGATATCTTCAGGGCCTGGTTCTTTTCAACAGAACTTTATTGATACTTTGTATAACCTGAGTGAAGAAGAATTTTTAAAAAACCTAAAAATTTCCAGATGCTAAGAGATATTTTAAGGCTATATTTGATCACAAACCGCAATAAAAAAATATCTGACATAGAATTTTTAGATTTAATAGAGCAAGCAATTTTAGGTGGTGCTACCTCAATACAATTGAGAGAAAAGAATTTAGAGTTTGAAAAATTTTTAAACTTAGCCACTAGTTGCAAGGAAATTACTGAAAAATATAACGTACCACTATTCATCAATGATAACTTAGTTATTGCAAAAAAAATATCAGCTTATGGCGTGCACGTTGGTCAGAGTGATTCTTCATTACAAAATGCTAGAGAGTATTTAGGAACCAATTTTATTATTGGAATTTCCATTAACAACCCAACTCAATTACATGATAAGCAAAATGAGTATGCTGATTATCTTTCCATAGGTCCTATTTTTCCAACAAACACAAAAACTGATGCAGAAAACCCTATTGGTATAGAAGCGATTTCGTTATTGACGCGCAACAAGAGCAAACCGATGATAGCAATTGGTGGGATAACACTTGATAATATTCATACATTAATGAATTCGGAATTAGATGGATTTGCAATAAGCTCAGCTATTTTCAATCATAAAAAGCCAGTAATCAAGGCAAAAAAATTTAGGCATAAAATTAATAAATTATTGAATTATCAATGAATTTTTCTGAAGAACGCATCATAGAAATGTTAAAAGAATCTAATTTACCAAATGGAGTACTTGGAATCGGTGATGATTGCGCCGTAATACCAAATAATGCCAATAACTCATGGCTAATATCAACTGATGCATTAGTAGAAGATGTGCACTTTTCTATAAGCACTATTTCTCCAAAAGATCTAGGTTCAAAAGCAATCAGTGTAAATATAAGCGATGTTGCTGCAATGGGTGGTACGCCAAAATTTGTATTTATATCTTGTGCAATACCAGACCACTTAGACAACGTCTTTATGAAAAGATTTATATCAGGAATCAAAGAACAAACAAAAAAACATAATATCCATTTGTTAGGTGGAGACACTACCGCATCTAAATCAAAATTTTTTATTTCTGTAACAATTATTGGACAAGCAAATAATAATAAAATTAAATATAGATCTACTGCAAAAATAGGGGACAATATTTGTATAACAGGGATACCTGGAGCATCGGTAGCAGGATTAGAATTAACAAAAAATATACAATTACTTGAGAGTAAAGATGAGAAATACCTAATAAACAAACATGTTGCTCCACATATTTATCTTCAAGAATCTCAATATTTAGCAAATTTCAATAGTGTCCATGCCATGATAGATTGCTCTGATGGTCTAAACAAAGACATAAGCAGAATCTGCACGCAATCAAATTGCTCAATAAATATTAACGTTGATAAGATACCTATTGATGATAAATTACAAAAAGTTTGCGCAAAGAATAATTGGGATCTATATAAATTTTTACTCACTGGTGGAGAGGATTATTACTTAATTTTTACTATAGATTCCAAAGATTTTGCGAATATACACGCACAATATTTCAAAAAATTTGATAAAAATTTTCATTGTATTGGAAATGTGGTAGCCAAAGGTAATGAGGAAATTTCATACTTTAAATACGGAGCTAAATATACAAACATATATCAAGATTTTAAGCACTTTTAACTATGAAAAAATACATACGAGCATTGAGTATTGCTGGCTTTGACGGTAGCGGTGGAGCAGGAATTGAAGTGACCCCCAAAAATCAGACCAATATAAGAGAGACATATTTAATATAAAAATATATAAATAATGTAATAAAAATATTGGTAAAAAAATGAGTAAACAAAAAAGTTACACAAAAGAGTTTAAATTCAAAGTTGCAAT
>CAISOX010000099.1 GCA_903887235.1 uncultured Alphaproteobacteria bacterium
ACGAAAAGTTACGTTAAGGAAAATTTTCATTATCTAACTCTCTCAGTTTCCCATCTCGTACAGACTCAGGCAGTACGAAAGAATATTTACCTAGGATGTTAATATGCTTACTAAGTAAAGGAGAAAGTTTTGCAACATCTTCTTCATTAATTATCTCTCCACGCGCTCTTAATAATTTTATTGCTTCCTGAATATACACTGTATTCCAAACTACAATATCATTTGTAACTAAACTTAAAGAGTTAAGTTGGTCTTCTTGATCTTCTTTATAATGTTTGTAAACCTCACCTTTTTTACCATGATAAATGGCCCTAAACACACTATGTCGAGATTCTCCTTTATTGAGTTGCCCTAATATGTGCCTTCGATATTCATTATCATCAATAAATCTTAATATGTAAATAGTTTTTCTAATCCGTCCAATATTTATAATAGCCTTAGCAAGGCTAGATGGTCTATTGTTCTTAAACAGCGACTTAATTAATTCAGAGGCTCCAATGTGTCCAAGTTTTAAAGAAGCAGTTATACGCAAAACATCATCCCAATGTTTTATTGTTAATTTTAAGCTAGCTTTAGATTTTGCGATATCATCAAGGACACCATAATCAGCTTTTGGATCAATCCTCCATAATCTTGTTGAACCAATATCTGCAAGTCTAGGACTGAGTTGATATCCAAGCAACCAGAAGAGCGCAAATATTATGTCACTGGTACCAGCTGTATCGACCATAACTTCATGTGGGATCAGCTTTGTTTGTTGTTGAGTTACTACATCTAGTAAATGTAGAGAGTCTTTTAAAGTGCCAGGAACACATAAGCCATTTAGTCCAGTAAATTGATTAGAGGTTAAGTTGTAATAAGTAAGTCCTCGTTGGTTAAAATATTTTTTATTTGGTCCTGAATTAATTGATTTTACTGCACAAGCAAATCTAATCCCATCTCCAGATATAATGTCACCACTGCCTATTTTTTGTGCTAATGGAAGATCGGTATGATAGTCAACAAGTCTTGCATTTGATTTTGCTATATTTTCTGAACTAAAATAGTTTTGTTGAACCCAGCTCAATCTGTCCCTAGAGAGTGCAGGCTCATCACTTCTAATTAAAGGTTCATGTCCTATATTGCAAGCCTCGGCCATGAGTACAGCACAAATGCTCATATCTAAATTCTTCATCTTAGATTCAGATTCGCTAATATGTGTAAATTCGGAAGCAAAGCCAGTCCAGCTATTTACTTCCATCAAGAGCTCTGGTAATCCTATCTTTGGTAGTAAATTTGATATTTGATCACGTAAGGATATTAAGCTTTTTGGATCTTCGACTTTTTCTAATTTGGAAAGTTTTATTCTTTTCTTTCCATTGTTTTTTTCAATGATTTCAAGGTTGTCATTTGCATTAAAATTAGCTAATGTTGTAGTGTATGCAATGTTAAGATCATTGCTCAATAAAAAAGCAGCATCAAGAGCTTCTATCGGTAATCCCAGCAATTTACAAACAGGTGTTCTTTGTGTTAACCACTTATCTCCAGAAAGAAGTTTGGTTCTAGGATCACACCACTTTTCGCTATCTTCAACAAATAAATCCTTGCTCCTCATATTAGATTGTAAGTTATCAAGTACACATAGTGTATATCCAGCTCGATCAATGGTGTTAGTTGTTTTGTTGATCACTAAATGGCGCCAGCTCTCACTAATAATTTCTTTTGGTGCATTGTTAATGGTTGATTTTTTCTTGCCTTCAATAGAATGTAAAAATTTTATTGCATCATAAACGTTTTGCCCAGATTCAGTTGGCTTGAAATTTATGGTTTTGAATACAGCTGGTAAAAATCTTCTGATTCTTATAAATTGCTCCAACATTTCTTCGTAATATTTATCATGTTTTTTTCTAGTTAAACTTTTTATAGTTGTAATAGCATTGGTTATTTGCTGCTTTGGTATAGTTTCATAAATAAGCTGTGCCAAATTACTTTTAGATTCATTATCTAAAAATAATTGTGCAAAGCTTGCTAATTCAGAGGATGATTTATCCAAATCTCTTAAGCTTCTTAATCTATTTTTTTCGCCATTTCTCTTCGCCAAAGAAATAACATCAGTTATAAGCATATCCAATAAATTTAATATATCATCTAATGCTTGAATCTCATAAATGTAGGTAAATGAAACTAACATAGCAATCTTTTTGGATTCGGGCATCCTAGCAATAGAGGGAGCCCAAGACGTTGCGGTATATCTAGCAAAATCTCTAATTTTTATAATTGGTATGTTTGAAAAATCTAGCTCACGAATACCAATAAATTTTATTTTTTTGTATCGATTAATAGCATCGATTAAAGCAGGTCCACTTACTCGGGTTGGAGCTTTTTTTAGCTGGTCTAATTCACTATACCCATCTTTCTTTGTAGTTTTTAAAAGAGACTTTAAGGACTCAGCTTGTTCCTCTGAAGGTAATTGAGACAACATACGCCATAAACGAGAATTGCATCTAATTTTTACTCGTGAGATTAATCTAGTAAGAGTGGTTATTCCAGGAAGTAAAAGTTTTTTTTCTGACAACCATGAGACCGTGCGGTCAAATAAAATACTAGGACGCTCAACTCCATACCAACATTGAGCATATAACCAACGAGATAATGTAAAAAACCATAGATCGTTTAATTCGCAATATCCAAACTTCTTTTTAATTGCATTTATATGTTCGTGCTTAGTTACTTTTCGTAAAAGATACTTGTTCAAATTATCAAAATTTACAATACCAAGTTGATTGGCAAGATAAGCTTTGGCAACTTCTGGCACATCTAATGGGTTAGCAAGAAATGCTCCTATAAACCTCACTGTTGTAAGTTGTAAAGCACAACCCAATTTATTATGATCTCTTCTACAAGTTTGAATAAGAGATTTATCGAAGTCATCTAAGTGAAAATATTTATGCAAAATTTCTGTTCCAAGTTCCTCGGGAAATTTGCCATAAGTTTCCTTTTGTTTATTTGTTAAAAAATCAACAGGCATACTATCTTAAAAAACGGAGGTTTGTTGCGATGAAAATTTTTGTTTAAAAATATATCTAAATCATATATCATATGACCATCTCATAATTCAAAGTTTAATATTACCATAGTATATCATAGTAAATGAGAATGAATAGAAAAATCGGATACGCTAGAGTTAGTAAGTATGATCAGAATTTACAATTACAAATTGATGCACTTTTAAACTTTGGATGTAAAATAGATGATATTTTTACTGATCACATATCAGGTGCTAAATCTGAAAGGCCAGGTTTAACTCAATGTCTACAAACACTACAACAAGGTGATATCTTGACTGTCTGGAGGTTAGACCGTTTAGGTCGGTCAATGGTCCATCTCGTCTCTTTGATTGAAGGTTTTAAAAAAAGAGAAATTAGCTTTAAATCCCTATGTGATGGTGCTATCGACACAACTACCGCTTCTGGCGAGCTTATATTTAACATATTTTCGTCACTTGCTCAATTTGAAAGAAAACTAATACAAGAAAGAACAAAAGCTGGTCTTAAAGCTGCTAGAGAAAGAGGAAAAAAAGGTGGAAGAAAAAAAACGCTTGCTTCAGATCCAAAAGTTTTAACTGCAAAGAAAATGTATCAAAATCATAAAATGAGCATCAATAATATATGTAATATTCTAAAAATTTCCAGAGCTACTTTTTATAGATATATTGCAATACCCGACAAAGATATCTCCTTAGCGTAACTTTTCGTTCCATTGATTGTCATACCCC
>CAISOX010000100.1 GCA_903887235.1 uncultured Alphaproteobacteria bacterium
TAAATTACAAATGACATTCCCGATACCAAATAGTACGGGTGGTATGTGCTGTAATCCATTTGGGAGACTGAGTGCAATATGGGGAGCGGGGAGAGAAATACCAGGTAATGGAGAAGACTTTGGGTATTTGGTGTGGCGCAAGAAATATTGCTGTATTTTGTAAACATGGTGATTTAGAAAATGAAAATAAATTTAAAAAAAGAGTTTTTAGCTGAAAAGCCTTTAAATTTGGTGGTGAGCAAGAAGGTAATAAAGAAAGTAATAAAGAAAGCAATGGCAGTATTGTTACTGTGTTTTTTAGGATGTTTGCAATTGGTAAATAAAGTAGAGGGTAGAGAAATAATAAGAGAGATGGGATTAGGAGAGATTACGGAAGAAGGAGTAAAAAAAGCAATACAATATGAGGGAGAGGTCAGGAAATATGATAATCCTAAAGTATTGGAATTAAATAAGAAGGAAGTTAATAAATATGTAAATGATGCAACAGAAAAAGCAAAGGAATATGCCAAAGAATCATATGAGCTAAAAAGGAAGAGTTTTAAAGGAGTGGATGAATATATAAAAGAAACGAAATTATTTGAAGGTACTGGTGCTGTAGATGCTACAGATGGCAAAAATAGCAGTAGTGAAATTTTGGGGTTTAGTAATAAATGTAGGAAATTAGTTTTTGTATCATTGTCATTAAGTGACAATAACCTGGAAAATATAGTGAGAGAAGCAAAGGTAAGGGGGTGGGTACCAGTGATGAGAGGATTTAAGGAAGGAAGTTATAAGAAAACAGCAAAGTATTTGAGTGAGATGATGAGGAAGACTGGATATGGAGTTGTTATAGATCCTGAGAGTTTTAAAGAATTTGAAGTGAAAGTGGTGCCAACATTTGTTATTGCTGGAGTTAAGGAGGGTGGATGTAGCAAGAATGAAGAAAAAGGTAATTTAGGTGCAGATACGGTAAGTTGCAATGGCACAAAGTATAATAAGATAGCAGGGAATGTAAGCTTTGAGTATGTGGAAGGTGTATTTAATAAATCTGGTGAAATGGTATGTGGTTAAAAAAGCCAGTTAGTGTTGCAAGAAGTAAAAGTAAAATTGCAATTTTATTAATATTGAACGTAGTGATATTAATGCAAGTGAAGCAAGTTAATGGAGAAGAATATAACTTTGACTATATAGACAATTATAAAAAAGAGGCAAAAGAGTATGTGGGGGAGACTGGCAAGGTAGATCTTGCAGGAAAAGTAAAGGAATTAGACGGATATACGGATAAGCCAAAGGAAGTGGGGTATAGTGAGCATGAATTAAGGTCCAAGGGAGACGCGAGAGTAAAGGGAGAAGAGAAGGATGAAAACGAAGGAGTTAGGGAGGCGATAGGAGCGGCAAAGAGTTCGTATGCAGAGAATCCGCATAGATCGAGTTACACAGTTGGGAAATTGCAGCATGAAGAATTTATAAAAAAGAGTGATGCGGTAACTTCGAATCCGATATCAGGATTGAATGCAGAAGGAAAAACAGAGTGTAAAATAGCGGATAAAGATGTGGGAGGGGAGAATGTAGAGTTTGAGGAATATTATGTAGATGTGGAAGATAGTAGGTTGATAAGAGAGGATAAGAAATGTGAAGAAGATGAGGATAGATTGTTTTATTGCACAAGAAAAATCAAGGATGTGAAATGCAAAAACCAACTGGATTGTGGCTATAACGCAGGCGGTATTGAAGAGGGTTCGGTAGATACAGGAATAGAATGGAATTATACATACCCATATTTAAGGCTTGGTAGTAAAACTGGGGATTGGCATTTTCATGGTTATAAGGGTAGTTGCGATAAGATAACTCTAAGAGCTAGATTTAGAGTAAAAGATTTAAATAATGTAAAGAAATTTAAATTGCATCAAATATCATATGATGACCATGCGATGGTCAGGATAAACGGTAATATTGTCCATAATACTTTAAGTGGATATTATTTAGATATTACTAATAGAAGGTATAATTCAGATAGACCAGGAAGAGCTGATTTAATAATTAGCAGCGGCTCAAATAGTGGTCCATGTTGGCGACTATATCCAGATAACGGTCAAAATCACTATGATTATGTGGGAAAAGATGCTGGGTCATATTTAAGAGAAGGCTGGAATGAGATAGAAATAGAATTAGTATATTCTTGGGAAGGTCAAGTAAATGTGGTTTTTGAAGCAGAGCAGTATTGTTGTAAAGAATGGAGTGATGAATGGGATGGAGATTGTCCGCTATGAGAATAAAAGATGATAAATGGTTAAAAATGGAAAGTATGGGATCTTTAGGATACACATATTTCAAAATCCCGCTACTGGGAATTGCGTTAATAATAGCATTAATAATTATTTTAATAATTGAAGTTAATGCAAAGGAAAAAAGTGTTGGAGTATCAGGTGAAGGTTATAAAGTAAGTGAAGATATGGATGAATTGATAGAAAAAGCAAGGAAAGAGCGAGAAGAAAAAGAAGTAGAGTTAAATGGGGAGTGTGAGAGGGTTGGAAGAGATTGCATAGAGCCAGGAGCGAGTAGGGTAATAAATGGAAAAACTGTTTACAGGGATTGTTGGAGATATAAGGATGCATATAGATGTAAGGGATATGCAAGGAATAACTGCACGGAATATGATGATGCATCATATTGTGTCAATAAGAAAGTAAAAGTGCACCACCATAGGCACGCAAAAGTGCACCACTAAAAAGTCAATAAAATAAGAAAATCAGCTCACAAAAATTACAAATATTAGCAACTAAAAACTTTTTATTAGTATGGGTTGTTGAGA
>CAISOX010000101.1 GCA_903887235.1 uncultured Alphaproteobacteria bacterium
TATATTGTCTACTAAATTAGTAGACATGCAAAAACTTATTATTTGTAATTGTTAATGTCAATGAAAATTGTACCACTTCTGCCAGCAATTCCAAATTTGGAATTACTGGACTTCTGTAATACCGATATGCACAGATGTATTAAACTTAATAGTATCAACAAACATATAGGAATAAAAGTACGGTACTTTTTTTAATAAAGTAAAATGATAACTTCTAAAGTAGAGAGATATAAAACTTGGGCTTAAACTCCGATAAGGGATCTTATCGGAAATGATTAGAAATAAAAAATTAATTGATTTGTTGATAAACCATAGATAACTTATCTCGCAAAAAACAATCCATACTACAGACCCAAATATTATGATCTTTTGGATATCCTTCACCCTCTGGTATAATCACAAAATTATAATCTGGTTTAATATCCTCTATAGTTTGATAAAATCCACGGGAAACTGTAGGGCTCTTAGAAAATTTAATTTCAATACATATTTTCTTGCCATTAGGAGTGATTAGCACTAAATCTGCTTCTGCTCCTTTTTGAGTACGATAAAAATAAAATTTCCAGTCAGAAGTTACTGAACTTTTAATTTGTTCTATAACATAACCTTCAAAAGAGCCTCCAACAATACTATGCCCTAAAAGTTGTTCATAAGATTCAATATTAGCAAGATTATGCAGCATCCCTGAATCACGAATATATACTTTTGGCGCTTTGATAATTCTTTTAGATATGTTTGCAAAATAAGGTTGCAGTCGAGTGATAATAAATCCTCCTTCTAATAAATCTAAATATCTATTTATTGTAGGTTGAGATACTCCAAGTGAACGAGACAAATTGCTCATATTGAGTAAATTGCCATTTATTGAAGTGAGCATTGTAAGTAAATTCCCAATTAGTTTTGGAGTTACAATATAATTTAACCCTTGGAGATCTCTATATATAAAAGTCTCAATAAAGTTATTTAGCCACCTCTTTCTATTGATAAGTTTCTTACTAAGTAAAGCTTCAGGAAATCCTCCTACTAACCAATGTTCTTCATAAGTAAAATTGGAAGATACCTCTAGCCATGATAATGGAGTTAACTCATTATAAGAAATTCTTCCTGCAAGAGTTTCAGAAGATCTAGAGAGCATTTCTGGTGATGCGGAGCCTAGTAAAATGAATCTTCCTGCTCTTCTGTCTTGATCTATAAGTGCTCGCAGTAAAGGTAATAATTCAGGCATTCTTTGAACTTCATCAATAATAATGCATTTATTTTGATGAAATTTTATAAAGGTCTCGGCATCTATTAAGCGGCGACGATCACTATCTAATTCTAAATCTATATACAAGCTTTCAGAAGCTATTGTTTTTTGGATAAATTTTGCAAGTGTAGTTTTACCTACTTGCCTTGGTCCAATTATTCCTATTGCAGGAAAAAAATCTAAATCTTCTAGAATTTGTTGAGTAACGAAACGATAGAACATATTATTATCAATATTTTATTAAGAGCATTATAACATAGTAATTTAAAAGTACAGATTTAATTATACTATCTCATTTGATGATAGAGCTTCCGTCTTCCAGATGTCAATGTCAATGAAAAGATACCGTCTTGGATGTCAAGAAGAAGTAGCAATATTAGGATCAAAAACAGTATTATTTTTTAAAATAACAAATACAATATGTAATAATTTACGCATAGCAGCACCTATTATACAAAAAGTATGCTTTCCTTTTTTCTCTAAATTTTTGCAGAATTTTTGAATATAAGTGTTATGTTTTTTTGCTACAAGTGCGGGAAAGAACATTGCTTTACGTAAACGTTTTGCTCCTATTTTAGATAATTTTGGTTTACCTTTAACTGAAGAGCCTGAAAATTTTTGCGATGGAGTAAGGCCTGCGTAAGCAGCAAGCTGTCTAGCATTTTTAAAAGCATTAATCTCAGGTATTTCTGCAAGTAATGTAATAGCAGTAATTTTACCAATACCAGGTATTGTTTGTAAATTATTGTAAGCTTTTTGAAGGTCATTGATTTTAGTAAATAAAGCATTGATTTCTTTGTATAAATCTTTGATTTGATCTTCTATTTTTAATTTAAGATCTTTCCATATATTTAAGATAAAACAAGATTGCATTTTGTTTTCTAGTTGATTTGTTGTTTGGTTATGTTGTAGCTTTAAACTGGCAATACAGCGCTCTAACTCTCTTAAATTTTTAATTTCAGATGGGAGAGGTTGCCACAAATTAGGATTATATTTATCACAATATTCAGCAATTAATTGTGAATCAATTTTGTCTGTTTTATGTCTGCACAACTTACTTCTTGCATAAGCTTTTATACAACTTGGATTTATTACACTTACTTTATATCCATCTTTGAATAAAAACTCAGCTAAACTTTCTCCATAAAACCCTGTGGCCTCCATGCATACATGCACTTTATCAACATCATGTTTTGCAATCCAATTTTTCAATAATTGGAATCCAGTAGCATTATTATCAAATTTTTTATTTTTATGTTTATCATCAATAAGCATAGATACATCAAAATGTTTTTTTGAAATATCAATACCTAAAATTATCTTGCCCATACTCTCTCCATATAATATTATTAAGTATAAATCATGGCTATTCTTGTAAATTCAGAGTAAGCAAAGTAACTTCTCTATGTGAAGTGACCCCCAAAAAGAAGAGTAAAAGTTAAGCAACACTGATAAAATAAAAACAAATAAAAAGGAGTTGCAGATGAATCCAAATACAAGAAAAAGATATAATGAAGAATTCAAAGTGGAGGCAGTGAAATTGGTAACTACGAGAGGATATAGTTTAACGCAGGCAGCAAAAAGCCTGGGTATTTGTAAATAGGCATGCAATACTGCACCAGTAAGTGCTTATAAAAAAAGAAAATAGGCACGGAAAAGTGCACCACTATATTAGTTGTAAATAACTAAATATAGGTGCCAAATTGTATAGGGTGCAAATGTACGAAGAAA
>CAISOX010000102.1 GCA_903887235.1 uncultured Alphaproteobacteria bacterium
AAAAATATATTATAAATATATTTTTATAAATCGCTTAAAGAAAAAATAATATCTTATTATATAATATATAAACGTTGAAAAAATGCAAGATAACGGAGATGAAGACCAAAATATCATTAATGGAGAAATTCCAAAGCTAACCCGACACCATTATAAAAAACAGGGTACTAATTACAGCAGAAACAAAAATAATAAAGAACTGGATAGAACCGAATTAAAAATAAAACTTAATAGTCTGGCTTTGAAATTATTAAATGAAAAAGCTATTAATAAACCACTAGCTAATAAAATGGCGAAATTAGTTTTAAGTAGAACTAGACAAGAAACATTACAAAATGCATATAATAATTTACAACAAATTGAACATAATTTTAAAACAGGAAAACATGGAAACGAAAACCGACCATTCAAAAATAAAAATTACACAATTAAAGAATTAAAAACAATTAATGAAGATGCTAAAAAAGAATACAATGTATATAGAAAATTTATTTTAATTGTTCAGAATAGCGAAAAAGATAAGACAAGATTAGCGTATGATGAGGAAATGCAAATTTTATCACGTCAGCTAGCAGACGGAATTATTGATGAGAACGAGTATATGAAATTTGGTAGTAAAATCGAATATGAATATGAATATAGAAATATTACATCGCCTGTAAAAGGATTATATAATATTAAGAATGTTATTAAAGATGATTTGGATTATTTTATGAGTTTACCATATGTTTTAAAAGTTGATGTAGTAAAAGTTGTAATTAATAAAATGGATTTAGAAACCAAAACTTATAGATATAGGGGAGCAATCGACAGAAAAGAGATTGTATATGATAAGGCATGGAACGCAAATAAAAATTTATTTCAATACAAAGCTTATAATATGGACCCAAATAATGAAACACCTCTAGAGTGTGTACCCAATGCATTATTTAAAATGTATGGTGATAAATCAAAAGGTTCAACATATTATAACGGTAAAATTGCTAATGGTGGAATGGAATACGTAAAAAAAATGTTAGATATTGGTGGTGAATCCGCTTATCTTGATTGTATTGATGATGAAGAACCGCAAATAATAGAAGGTAAAAAGGGTTATTCCCCTATGGATATTTTAAATTTCTGTAACGATCATAAAATAAGATGTTTTGGTTATGATTGGATGATGAAAGAATTTATATCAAACAAGGATTTAAATATTAGTTTTCATTCAAATCTTCCTGCATTTGTATTTTATTTTAATGACCATCATATTTATCTAATTAATGATAAAGATGTTAGACATGCATTATTAAATTGTAATAAAACTATTGATGTTTGCGCATTAGCTAAAGAAAAGAAACAAAAAATATTTACAAAAGATTTAATTATTGATACCCCTTTTGAAAATTGGATTAATTACAATAAAACCAATATTTATATCATTGAAAATAGAACTGTCCATAATAACTTTTATAAGCTTGCTTGTGCTGGTGATGTGTGGAATGTTGGGATTAGAATGAGTGAAAAAGAAGGCATTGTACAATTTAAATATGAGAATGGTAATATGATAATTTATAATCCTGATAT
>CAISOX010000103.1 GCA_903887235.1 uncultured Alphaproteobacteria bacterium
TGTGAATAAATATAATATTATAGAAAATAATAATAAAGATAATCAAGGTCTAAAAAGCATAGATAAATCAGAAGGAGTATTTATTTCAATAGATATGTGTCCTTCGGTTAATAAAATAGAAAAGAGTTTGTTTATAAGACTACAAGAAAAATCTAAGTTAAACAAGGTTTATGTATCTATAGCAATAAGTGGCTTATGGGTTGTGCAAAATCGGGAGGATTTTATATGGTTACAATCTCTAAAGTCAGATAATTTTATTATTACATGGATAAATCACAGTTTTACACATCGATATTATAAAGACATTGCGATGGAGAATAATTTTTTACTTTTATCAGATACAATTATTCAATCTGAAATTTTAGATACAGAAAGAATTTTAATTGAGCATGGCGAGATACCCTCAATATTTTTTAGATTTCCTGGGTTAATTTCGGATGAAAAATTTTTAGCAGAATTAAAAAAGTATGGGTTAGTGCAATTAGGTTCGGGTGCATGGATCTCTAAAATGAAAAAAGAGGATGCCATAGAAAAAGGTAATATTATTTTAATTCACGGCAATGGAAATGAAGAAAGAAGGGCACTAGATGTGCTTTATAAATTTATTGATAATACAAATTTAGAATTTCAAAAACTAGAAAATGAGATAAAAAATAATTAGTAAAAAATAAGTGTCTTCAATTGATTTAATAATAATAGCTGTATATTTAATAGCTTGTTTAATTATAGGTTTCTATAAAGTTGATAAAATCAATAACATAAGGGAGTATTCTTTAGGTAAATCATCATTTCCAACAGTTATCTTAGTTGCAACTATTTTTAGTACATATGTAAGTGCTAGGGCTAGTATAGCAGATATAGGGTTGGTATATAGTTCAGGATTAATATATGGAATTCCATTACTTTTAAGTTTTATTCTTTGGTTTGTTCATGCAAAGGTTTTTGTAAGCAATATTTATAGATTTCAAGATTGTATTACAATTTCTGACATAATGTACAAATTATATGGGAAAGTAGGCCTAATAATATGCAATATCTCATCGATAATAGTCACTATTGGAATATTGGCAATGCAAGCTATAGCTATAGCACTTATATTTGAGGAATTTTTTCCATTTAGTTATAAATATAAGTATGAACTAGGAATAATACTAGGATTTGCAATTTTAACTTTGTATTCATTATTTGGAGGAATAAAAGCTGTTGCACTAACAGATTTTTTTCAATTTCTTACTTTCTTTATTGCTTTTCCTGTTGCTTGTGGGTTTCTTTATAATGAGGTAACAACAGAAAGAGATATACTAGTACAACTTGCTGAAACAGAGATATTTTCATTTCCAGATAGTAATGAGATTTGGTTATTAGTTAGCTACATACTTTATTTTATATTACCTACAACATTTCCGCCATATGTACAAAGACTATTAATGGGGAAAAACATTAAACAACTTAATACAACCTTTACATTAGTAGCAGTTTTAACCTTTATATTCAGTGCCATCATTGTGATGATAGCACTTATGATTAAAATAAAGCATCCCAATTTATCAGAAAATAATGTTTTTTATTATTTTATTAATCATTATATGCCAATTGGACTCAAAGGTTTGATGATATCAGCGATTATAGCAATCATTATGTCGACATCTGATTCATGGCTAAATGCATGTAGCACCATTGTTGCGCATGATATTTTAAAAAAAATATTTCCTAAAATTGATGACAATACAGAAGTTACAGTTGCAAAGATTGCAACTTTACTAATTAGTGCAATTAGTATGAGTATAGCGTTTAGTAGAATCAATATATCTGACTTACTTTTTTATACATTACATTTTTGGTTTCCGATAGTAAATATACCATTAGTAATAGGCTTTTTAGGTATTAAAATTACAATAAGAACATTCATTTTCAGTATTATGAGTGGCGTTATTTTTTGTTTTTTTGGTAGATATATTGTAGATAAATTCGGCATCATAAGTCTTTTATCAGGAATGGTAGGGAGTATTATTCCTTTTTTCTTTATATATTATTTGAAGTTAAAAACTATATTATATAAGTATTTTAGCTCTCTAATTTCTTTTTTAAAGGTTAAAGCTCTTGCCTACATAATTTTTTATCAAGATCATTCAGAAATCAAAATTAATAATTCATGTATCAATTTATATTCTTTTATATACTTAATTAAATGCATATTAGGATTTATATTTTTAAATGAATTTAGGAATAAATTGATTTTTTTAGATATTGCAGGGGTTTTACTATTTCTTTTATTATTTACTAGATATTACTTTCCAAACGTAAAAAATAAATTTTATCAATTAATAATCAATTTATTTATAACTTATACTTTAATATTTATTCCGAGTATTAAATTAATTGTAAGCTCATATAATTATCTTTTTTGTATAAATTTCGTTTTATCAAGTATCATGTATGTGTTAATTATGAGGCTTTACAAAGCCACAGTTACTACATTAATTATTGTATTT
This sequence comes from uncultured Alphaproteobacteria bacterium, assembly GCA_903887235.1. Taxonomy (GTDB): domain Bacteria; phylum Pseudomonadota; class Alphaproteobacteria; order Rickettsiales; family Midichloriaceae; genus Aquirickettsia. The sequence goes on from CAISOX010000103.1 coordinate 2,493, forward strand.
TTTTGTAGTTATTTAATAAGTAAAGTATTTAATAATAAAATAATAGAGGCTATGAGTCACTCAATAACTTGGAGTTATGATTTATTTTTTACACTTATTTTTATAATAATATTTATTTATCTAGAAAAGAAAAAAGAAAGAATTAAGTTGGAAACAATCAGATATTATACAGGAGTAATAGCGCATGAGATATCTCCATTAATGCAGCAAATAAAAGGAACTTTAATAAAAGGCGAAATCGGAGAAAAAGAAAAGGAAAGTATATTAAGAATAAGTAATGAAGTATTAGAA
>CAISOX010000104.1 GCA_903887235.1 uncultured Alphaproteobacteria bacterium
AAAAATTAAATGGCCTAAATTTATCGCAAAGGGGATTATTGTGTAGCCACGAAAAATATTTAACTTTTTATCATTGAAAACGCCGTTATTAGTGCGCTATCAGAAAAAGTTTATTCTTTCAAGAGGGAAACATCCGTTATATCACCACCTTGATAGCGCCGCACTTGAATTTTATTATTCATAACATCTTACCTACTGTAATATCATATAATACCAATTGCCAAAAATAACTTAACATTTAAATTTAGTCTTTTTGGTGATTGGTATAACTCTTCTTTTCCCAATTAGCTATAGTCTTTGTTATTAATTTAATTGCACTTAACGTCACAGCTTTCTTATTTTAAAATTAAAATTATTAAAATTTTTATACCATGTAAGAAACTGCACCATAGAATCTATTTGATCATCATGATTAGATTCTGGAAACGAAAAAAGTTCTAATTCAAAGTCAACTAACCAAGGTGAATCCTTAGGAAGGTATAATTTACCTGCTTCTATAATGTTTAAAGTTAGCATAAATCGAACTAATTTTGATTTCTCAGGTAAAAATTTAATGATCGGTATCTTTGAAATGCAGTTAATATCCTGAATTATTTGTTGACCACTAGCCTTATCCTCAATAATAACACCATTTGGTTTATACTCATTATATTTTTCCACAATCATCTGCTTTAAATCAGGATAGCTTAACTTTTTTCTAAATACATCAACTAAATAGTATGCGTTATTGGTCACACCCCAAGATGTACAAACACTATAATCATTTGCACTACCAATCTTAATTGCTGTATCCCAGCTTTGATATATGCAATTAAAATTTGGAGCATTGGAATATTTCTGAATCCATTTTTTATCAATGAATTGACTTTGCATACTAATTGGATTTTGTTGATATTGCGCTGAAAAAGCATGCAATCCCAATTCTTTTTTTAGAAAATCAACTTCTTTTATTCCCTCTCTTTTATCACAAAGCAATTCATTTTTATTTCTAAAATAATTAAATTTTTTAAATGAAATAGCCTCGTCATCTTCAGACATAATTGGTATTTTTAGGTATTCCCAATTTTTATTTTTAAGCAAATATCCGGATAAGTCGTTATTATTTAAACGTTGCATAACCACTATAATGGCCCCATTTTTTTTATTATTTAAACGAGTTAAAAATGTGCTGGAAAACCATTCATTAACTTTCGCAAGTTTTTTTTCACTAAAGGCTTGCGAAGGCGTCAAAGGATCATCAACAATTAAATAATCAGCACCCTCCCCCGTTATATTGCTACTAATTGAACAGGCAATCCTAAAACCATGATCTGTGGTACAAAATTTTTCTTTTGTATTTTGTTTATTGGAAATTGCGGTATCAAAAATACCTTTATACCAATTCGAATTTATTATTGTCTTGCAATCCAATGATAGTTTTTTGGCAAGTTGCATGCTATGGCTAGCCACAATAATCTTCTTAGATGAATCTTGTGCAAGTAACCAAGCTGGCCATGAAACACTTACACAAAATGATTTAAGGTATCTTGGAGGCATGTTTATTATAAGCCTTTTGATTTCTCCATTTTCTAAGGCTTTTAAATATTCGCAGATCAAATCTATATGCCAGTTATTTATAAATGGTGTGTTTGGATGTAAGGTGTAAAAAGATTTTTGTAGAAAAATTTTAAAATTTGTTTTAATGATTTTGTTTAGAATATTCTGTATCCTTGATTCTAAGAAATAAGACATTGCATTATTAACTAACAAAAATAATAATCTAGACTGAAAAATTAATTCAAGGAAGACCTAGCATAAATAATATGGAAAAAATAAGTTTGTTAAAAAATTCATTTAAAACTCGCAACGTAGACGCTTATCTAGTACCAAGTTATGACGAATTTCAAAATGAATATTCTCCTGAATGCCTTCAAAGATTAAAGTGGTTAACAAATTTCAGCGGCTCAAACGGTCTAGCCCTCATAACGAAAGATAAAAATTACCTTTTCACAGATGGTAGATACTTAATTCAGGCTAAGAACCAATTATCTGATGATTACCTAATATTTAACATGCAAGATGCTGACGATATTTTTAATAAAATATTCAGTATAATCAGCTCTAACTTTTCAATAGGATACGATCCTTTTATTTTTAGCAAATGGGCATTAGAAAATTTTTCAAAACTCTATATTAAAGATGTTGCAAATATTAAATTGGTACCTTTAGAAGGTAATTTAATAGATGCAATTTGGAATAGAGATAAGAATTTTAAAACTAAGGCTCCACTAATACTTGATGCAAAATACACATCGGAAACAGAAACTCAAAAAATAAGCAAATTAGTTGGCAAATTAAAAACAGATTACATATTAATCACATCACCTGAAAGCATCTGTTGGCTTTTAAATATCAGAGGAACTGATTTAAAACATACTCCTTTAATAATGGCTTATTGTCTGATCAGTAAGCAAGGAGATATAGAAATTTTTAGCAATTTAAAGAAAATAAAAAGTAGTTATCCTAACATAAAACTACTTCCCTTCGAAAATATTAAGTGTAGGTTTTTAGAACTAGATAATCAAAATAAAACTATTCAACTTGACCATTCCCAAACTCCAGTTTGGTTTATTGATAATTTTCAAAAAAATAATCTGGTTATTGATAAAAATCCTTGCATCCTACCAAAATCAATCAAGAATAATATTGAAGTAGCTGGCATAAAATATGCAACCATTCAAGATGGGATTGCCTTAACAAAATTGTTTAGCTGGCTGGAAGTGCAAATTAATGCTGGTGAAGAAGTAACTGAAATTGATATCGATAATAAGTTATCATATTTTAAAAAACAAAATCCTCTATTTAAAGGCAAAAGTTTTGAAACTATTTCCTCCTTTGGCAAAAACAGTGCAATAATACATTACAACCCTTATGATGGCGATAATTCAAAAGTTGGAGCTGATAATTTATTTTTGTTAGATTGTGGTAGTCAATATGAATTCGGTACAACTGACGTAACAAGAACTTTATGCTTTGGCGCTCCATCGACTCAACAAAAATTGCATTATACTTTAGTGCTAAAGGGGTTAATTCATCTTAGCACCTTAATTTTTCCTCAAAATACTTCTGGATCACAAATAGACGCATTAGCACGACAATTTTTGTGGAAATATTTTTTAGATTATCCGCATGGCACAGGGCATGGAGTTGGACATTATTTATCTGTTCATGAAGGGCCACAAGGCATTAATAAATGTAATTACCAAGAATTAAAAAATAATATGATTGTGACCATAGAGCCAGGATATTATATCCCAGAAAAATATGGAATAAGAATTGAAAATATAGTGCTTGTAAAAGCAGTTGATAATGACAAAGGCTTTTTGCAATTTGAAACGCTGACTTTAGCACCTATTGCATATAATTTAATCAATACAGAATTATTGATTGATCATGAAAAAAAATGGCTCCTCTACTATCATCAAAAAATAAATAACTCCTTGTCACCATTTTTAGACGATATCGAAAAAAAATACTTAGAAAAACACTTGCAATTCTATGGCAATTTAACTTAAAATAGCCTTGTATATTAATTTTTACTAACTATATTAGTAATAGAAAACAGATAGTGTAAATAACTATGAGTGAATTCAATCTACCTTCAACATCGACAGAATTGAATCTTTCGTCTTATATGCAACAAGTTAAGAGCTTTCCTATGCTCTCACAAGAGGAAGAAAGTGCTCTAGTAGACTCATGGATAAAGAATAAAGATTTAGGGGCTGCTCATAAATTAGTTACTTCGCATTTGAGACTTGTGGTTAAAATGGCCTTAAAATTCCGCAATTATGGATTGCCATTGATGGACATAATATCCGAAGGAAACATCGGATTAATGAAAGCCGTGAAAAAATTTAAACCAGAAAAAGGAAATAGACTTTCAACTTATGCAATGTGGTGGATTAAGGCCAGTATACAAGACTATATAGTTAAGTCTTGGTCTATGGTTAAAATTGGTTCTGGAGTTCTACAAAAAAAACTTTTCTCAAGCGTAGCTACCTTCAAGAAGAAATTTGATACCCAAGATAACGAACTTGAAAAAACTGATAGTATTTTAGAAAATAGTTACCAAACAGTTTCGTTGAATGAAAAATTAGGTTTTGAAGAAGGTACAGAATTTATTGATACAATATCAGATACTACAGAAACTCATGAAGAAAATATAGCTGATAAACAGATTAATAACTTGAGGATCAATATTTTAAAAAATGCCATTGCTTCTTTAAATGATAGGGAACAGGATATCATAAAGCAAAGAAGATTATCTGAGACTCCAATTACGTTAGACGTTTTAAGCAAAAAATACAATGTGTCTAGCGAGCGCATAAGACAAATTGAAGAATCTGCCTTAAAGAAAATAAAAAACTTTGCCCATCAAGCCTAGGATTTATTTAAATATTGCTAAAGTCTAATTAATGAAACTTCTAATCAATGAAACTTTTTACATCAGAATCAGTCTCTGAAGGACACCCAGATAAAATAGCTGACCAAATATCAGATGCAATACTAGACGAAATATTGCGAAATGATAAAAATTGTGCAGTTGCATGTGAAACAATGGTAAAAAATTCTATTGTTATTGTTTCAGGAGAAATTAATACTAATGTTTGGGTTGATCTGGAAAAAACAATCCATGATGTTTTTAAAAACATTGGCTACAAAGATATTTCACACAATATTGATCCCGACAGAATTAGTATAATTAATTTAATTTCCAAGCAATCTACTGAAATCCATAATAGTGTTTTTGATAAATCCAATGAATGCATAGGAGCTGGTGACCAAGGCATAATGTTTGGATACGCCTGCGATGAGACAGACACATTCATGCCTGCACCAATATATTTTGCAAATAATTTATTAATTGAACTATCAAAAAAACGTAAATCTAATTCAGTAGATTGGCTTGGCCCTGATGCAAAAAGTCAAGTAACGGTTCAATATGAAGGTAACATTGTGTCAAGAATAGATAGTGTGTTAATATCTACTCAACACGATAAAAATATTCCTCAAGATCAAATAAGAACAACTATAATCAATGACATTATCAAAAAAGTCTTACCTGCAAAATACCTTGATGAGAACACAAAATATATTATTAACCCAAGTGGAAGCTTTATTGTTGGCGGCCCCTACGCAGATTGCGGTTTAACAGGAAGAAAAATAATCGTTGATACATATGGTGGCTACGCTAGACATGGAGGTGGAGCTTTTTCTGGCAAGGACCCGAGCAAGGTTGATAGATCGGCTAGCTATATGGCACGATATATAGCAAAAAATATTGTGGCTGCAAAGCTTGCAAGCCAATGCGAGATACAACTTTCCTATGGAATTGGAATTTCAGAACCTTTATCAATTTATATCAATACATTTGGAACTAGTAAACATCCAGATTCTTTCTTTATAAATCTCATAAAAAAACATTTTAACTTAACGCCAAGAGGTATCATAGATACCTTAAATCTAAAAAATACAAAATACTTAGATACTGCAGCATATGGGCATTTTGGTAGAAAAGATAAAAATTTTTCCTGGGAAAATTTAGATATGGCAAGCAGGTTTACGTAAAAATAAATTATAGCTCGTCAGCTTGATGCTCTTGCACTTCTTCACATAGAATAAATTTTATTGCTTCATTGGGATAATAAGTACCTTGAAAAATATTAACCTTGAGCTCAGTTAGTTTTTCATCTTTCTGATTACATTCACCATTGGCAGTAACGTAAGCATTAAAAGCTCCTCCTTCTTCCATAAGATATTTTTCATATTGTTTAAGTGAATCAAAATCCCTTGGTGAAGTAATATTGATTGCTTCATATTCAAATATTTTTTTACAGTTTGAAAAAATATTCAATTTTACTGATTCTATAATTGGTCTAGAAATAAATACTGCTAATATGGCAAGGTCTTTAAGGTGACCTTTAAGGTGACTAAGGCAACGATTAGATAATCCCTCGTCTGCGTCTGCAGCGTCTGCAGCAACTGCAACACCAGCAACTGCACCAGCTCCAGCACCAGCATTATATGATGCGACAATACCAAGTGCCTTAAATGTCAAAAATCCAAGGCTTCCTCCCCATAAAAATTCTGAAACTGTACCATTCAACAAGTAGACTATAGAATGACATAAGCTATACATTAACTTAGAATTATCTTGTAATTTAGCTAGAGTAGTAACTGAATTACTATCATTTCTATAATAGTCCATAAACTCACTTCTTTCTAAAATAAATGCATAATCTAATGCACTTAGTTCAAAAACTTGATCTTTATATTCATTTAATTCCTTCCGACATTTTGTTGAATTTTGCAATGCCTCAAACACAGCTTTTTTTGAAAAAATAATTGATAATTGCAGAAAGTTAAAATTCATAATATTATTGTTGCACTTAACATTACCTAGATTAATTTCTGAAATAATCCCGCTTGAGTTATCTTCTTTAATCAAAGAAAGAGCCTTTACATAATTGGGATTTATCAGGTAATTAGGCTTCGCTAGGTTTTCCAATATTACGTTACAATCCTCCACGTCATTTTTTGAAATTACACTCTTAAATTCCTCTAATAGCTCTTCATTAGGTATAGAAAACATAAATTCATTATCATCTTTTTTCATCGTTAAATAACCAGAATTTAATAACAAATATGAAAAAAACTCCTCATTATCAACACCTAAATACCAATCATACTTAAATAACGAAATTTTATTATCAAACTTTAATCTGAAAGTTGCTTTATCTGATAACTCTAACAATTTGCGACTTAATGTACTATTTAAACATTTCTCTTTAGTAAATAAACGTTGTAAAATTGTGCTTGCCCCACTTTTTGTCCAGTAATTTTGTGGGACCAAATCATTATTTGAATATGCAGCATTTAGATACTTCATAACAGCCCACGGTGTGTATGCACGACTATAAATTCCTTTATCTACAGGAATATAATACCCATCATACCAACTTGTAATTTCGTGAAAAACATCTTCATTATTTTCAAAAGAAAATTGACTAATTAATTTTTTCACCTCCCCCCTCTGAAAAACCAAAATTCTTACTAAATTTTGTATCGGAAATTCCATATGGTGAGATATTGTTACAACCAGAACCAGCTTCTCTATGAATTGTGTCAAATATTCCTGTAAGTATTAGAGTTTTTACGTGCTTATTGGTTTTAGCTAAGGGCGAGCATAGCGTCTGAGAAATAAGCTTGGAAATTTCTGTTACTAACTTACTTTGTTCTAGATCCCGCTTCTTACCTAGATTTTTTTCTAAAAAAGCATTAATTGGTTTATCAACCTCATCCACCAATATATATACCTCTTCTCCTTCCTTATTTCCATGATGCTTGTGCAATAATTCACATAAAAACTTTATACTATTTTCTAGGGTAATCTTTTTATCATCATAATCAATATCTATGTATTTGTTAAAATCTTTCCTTTCATCCTCATGCAATTCATTACTATCTAAAATATATCTAAAGTCCTTGTATAAAGCTTTAACCTCAATCTTTAAAGTATTTGTTATTTCTTCAATTGTATCTCCAGTTATATCTTTTAGGGTTATGAATATCACTGGATGTTTTCCTTGATACTTCATATAATGACCATTATCTACACTGGATATTGCAAGTTTTTTATCTAAAAATATATCTTTATTACAAGCCACTTTTTTTTCACCCCAATAACTCCTACCTAGTTCCCAAAGATCCGATAAATAATTATTCCCTGTCCAATAAGTCTTTTTACATTCCTCTGTTTCAGGCTCTAAAAATAATTTTAGCATATTTAGATTTAATGTCTTACCCCATCTTCTAGGATGAGTAATAAGCATTGTCTTTTCACTACTATCTAATACTTCTTTGATAAACAGAGTTTTATCAACGTACACATCGTATTGTGTAACCATCTCTTTAAAGTTATCAGTTCCTAAAGCAATTTTTAAAGGCTGATCCCCTCTGTTAAATAAATCAGGCATAACACACACCAAGCAAAATTTACAATCTACATATCATATTTTCACTTAATTTACACCTTTTATCAATAAAATTAGTTATTTTACACTAATTTCGTAATATTGTTTTAATTTGGTTTGTAATGTATTTATCGATATACCTAAAACTTTAGCAATTAAATCATAGTTTTTATCATATTTAGACATAGCTCTATCTATAGCTCTTTTCTCAGTTATCTCTAAGGATTCAATATCACCCTCATCAGAAACATCTATCAACAATATATGTTTATCTTCAATTTTAATATTAGCACAAGTCAATACAGCTCTGTGAATGGTATTTTCAAGTTCTCTAACATTACCTGGCCAAGAATGTAATTTTAGTTCTTGCAAAGCAGATTCATCTAAAGTTTTAGGATCTAAATTATTTATTTTACAATATTTTTTTAGAAAATATTCCGCTAAAGGTTTTATATCCTCAATCCTATCAGCTAGTTTCGGCACCTCTAAATGTATAACATTCAATCTATAAAATAAATCTTCTCTGAAATTGCCTTTTTTGACTTCTGAAATCAAATTGCGATTAGTTGTAGCTATAATTCTAATATTAAGTTTAACCGGTTCATTCCCACCAACTCTAAATATCTCTCTTTCCTGCACAGCCCTAAGTAATTTAGCCTGTAATCTTAAGTCCATCTCACTAATTTCATCCAAAAAAAGCGTACTATTATTTGCCTGCTCAAATTTTCCAATTCTCCTTTCTACTGCACCGGTAAATGCGCCTTTTTCATGCCCAAACATTTCTGATTCCAACAAATTTTCCGGAATTGCAGCACAATTTATCGACACTAATTCATTTGAGGAATTTTTACCATATTTATGTATTAATTTTGCAATAATCTCTTTACCCACCCCTGATTGACCAGAAATCAAAACATTAGCAATTGATGGAGCTATTTGCTTAGCGATTGAGATAACTTTTGCCATTTTTTGCGAAAAACAAATTATCTCTTCTTCACTCTCTGAATTATTTGATATTATTGAAAATAGAGTAGCTATCACATCTTTATTCGGTGGAAGCAATATGTATTCAATCGCGCCTTCCTTTATACTTTCAGCAGCTCTTTTAGGGTTATTAGAAAGGCCACAAGAAACAATGGGAATTGAAAAATGTTCATTTTCAAGTGCAGACTTTAATTCTTTGATGCTCATTTCAGAATCAATCATTATTAACTCAATATTCTTCCCACTCCTCAGTGTTATCATAGCTGAATTAAAATCTATAGCATGCAAAATCTTAGCATTTTGCTCTTTAGCTAATTTGGCAGCATTGATCATGTGCCCTCTCAAATCCCCTATTATTAATAAACGCATCTTATACTCTAAAACTTATAACATAGATTATAACCACAAAATTACTTAAATCAACGAGCTATATATTGAGTAATAACCTCAACTTATAAATTTGAATTTACGTTTCTTTATTGGCCTAATTGTAATATTTTTTAGTAAAAATACCTAATTTTAATACTTTTTAGTAAAAATATGTTGCATATTTATTAAATATTTTGTATGGTACCAGCCAATCTAATTAACCATAAGCATACATGAAATTTAAACACACATTAGTCTATAGCATCCAAGACGCTCTGGCAAAGTGGGTTTATTGTGATTTTATTATGCATAGGTTTATATTTCATCTAAGGCCAATTTATAAACTTAGTTACTGTATTATTTAGTCAAGTCTCTAAATTATACCTACCAAAAACTCTCCTACATAAACATACTATAATATTTTTAACGGTAAAAAATCATGCCTATTATTAATACACTTAATACGCTGGCCTCAGCGATAAAAACAATAGCGATCTTAGCGACAACAACAACAATTGGTAAAGCAACATTTGCATATTCAGCTACATACTTTTTTAATTCATATGCATACGAACCATTGGCTAACGCTGTATCAGAATATGCTAAAGAATGGGGACTATATGAATATAAAACTTCAGTTTTTGAAAATATATACAACGTAACGCGCAATAATTTAAGCCCTGAAATTGCCGATTTTAGTGTTCATTTAGCAAAGAATTCTCTTCCAGCACTAAAAGATGCCATATTGCTTGATGGTATAGTAAGTTTTGCTTTAGGAGGGCCTATATTATTGCCAATAATTGGATCCACTATTGCATATGATTTGAGAAAAAGCATCAATGGTTATTTTGAAAATTCTAAACTACATGGAGTAGCTGGTGGAGTAGCTGGTGGTGCAATTAAATATGGTGTATCGAAATCAACTTTAAACCCTAAAATTTTGTTGATAGGTGCAGTAAACAATGCATTATATGAATATTTTAAACCAGAGGTCAGTGCTACTATTACTAATGCAGATACGATAGGCTTATATACATCACTTACTTTGATTGAAGGCGTTGATGTTATGCTTAAATTTGCCCAAACTTACATTTGGGGCCATGATGCTAAACTTAATGTTGCACTAAATCAAAATGATTTATTAGATCAAATTAAAACAACTTTGAAAGTTGCCGGGTTGGTAAGTACATCTATATGGATATTTTTAGAAGATAAAGATTTTTACTGCAATAAAACACAGTGCTTTAAAAAAGGTATAGAATTCTATACAGATGATATGTGTTATATAGATGAACGCTATAAAGGTGAATTCGCTTGGACTCTAGAACGCACATTAAGTATTCCTTATAAGGCTTATGTTGATATTTCATATGCAAAGGATTGTGCAATGAATTTGCAAAAACCTACACCAGATGGTCTAGAGAATAAAGAGATAAATATAGATTCTACACCTCTTCATTATAATACAAAAACACTGTGTATTTTTGTAGATTTTACGCAACTAGATACATGTTCGGCAGATGAATATTATGATGAGTTAGTGCAAAATACTGAGTTAAATAGCAAAGAAGCTGAGCAAGACGTAAAAGAAGAACTCTGATCTGAAAAACAAGAATGTTAAAAATAGCATTCTTGTTTATTTTTATTTTGATAAATATAAAAAAATAGGTATAGTAAAATCCTCTGATGAAGATTGATATTTCAATCGGGCTTTTTTAAAATTTTAGTATTGGAGGTCATTTATAAATTGAAAAATAATTTTCCAATTTTAAATCTCAAAAACATCCACAAAAACTACCAAGGAGAAGAGATAATTAAAAACGTTAATTTTTCAGTAAATAACGGTGAATTTGTAGCTATACTTGGACCATCTGGATGTGGCAAAACAACAATTCTAAGGTTAATAGGAGGGTTTGAAAAACCTGATTCAGGAAGTATTTTTATAAATAACTTAGAAGTTAATAACATTTCACCCTCAAATAGAAAAGTTAATACAGTTTTTCAAAGCTACGCCTTATTTCCTCATATGAACGTATTTGATAATATAGCGTTTGGTTTGGTAGTTGAAGGTAAATCCAAGGATTATATTAAAAATGAAGTTTCTCAAATTGCAAAAAAAGTTGGATTGGAAAAATTTTTACTTAGAACTCCTGATCAATTATCTGGTGGGCAAAAGCAAAGAGTTGCGATTGCAAGAGCTATAATTAAAAAACCTCATATACTCTTGCTAGACGAACCTCTAAGCGCACTTGATAAAAAATTACGTCAAAAGATGCAAGTTGAGCTTAAAAAATTGCAAAAAAATCTAGGAATAACATTTATATTTGTAACTCATGACCAAGAGGAGGCGCTATCTGTAGCAGATAAAGTTATAGTGATGAGCGATGGAGAAATTGAACAAATTGGCACTCCAAGAGATGTATATGAAACGCCAAGTAATTTATTTGTTGCTCAATTTGTTGGTGAAATAAATGTTTTTGATGCAGAAATTACTAAAGTCTCTAACAATAAAATTACTCTTTATGTTGAAAATGAAATTACCTACACGACAAAGAGTAATGAAAATTTCAAAGTAGGAGATAAAGTAAAGCTATTATTTAGGCCTGAAGATTTAAGAACTGAGACTATAAAAGATTCTAAAACCTTAAAAAATGTCTTTATTGGAAAAATTGAAGACACTACTTATAAAGGTGCAACACTTGATTCATCAATTGTCCTCAAGAGTGGGAAAAAAATAAAAGCTAGTGAATTTTTTGACGAAGATGACGCAGATTTTGATTACAAGATTGGAGAAAATATCACAGTTCATTGGATTGATGGTTGGGAGGTAATTTTGAAAAATGAAGAACGATAGCCTTTTTAGAAAAGCAGTCATTACAAACACTATATTATGGCTTTTTGTAACCACCATTGCACCAAATCTACTAATAATTCTAATTAGTTTTACAAAAAGAGATCCAGAACAATTAATAAATTTTAGCTTCACCTTAGAAAATTTTTCTCAAGCTCTTTCACCCCTTTTTTTAAAAGTTTATTTTAATTCGCTAAAAATTGGAATAATTAGTGTCGTGCTATGCTTAATATTTGGCTATGCCTATGCATTTATAATGTATAGAGAGAAAAATAAATTTATAAAATATTTTTTACTTATTGCAATAATAATTCCATTTTGGACTAGCTCACTGATTAGAACTTATTCTATAATTTTTATTCTAAAATTGAATGGCTTTTTAAATCAACTATTATTAGCAACTGGATTAATAGATTCTCCGCTTAATATGCTTTATAGCAACGGCGCTGTGATCTTTGGCTTCGTATATACTTTAATACCATTCATGATAATACCAATATTCCTATCTTTAAGAAAAATTGAATATTCATTAATTGAATCTGCAAAAGATTTAGGGGCCTCTTCAACTGACATTTTTTTAAAAATCATATTACCTTTGAGTAGCACTGGAGTTATATCAGGTTGTTCCATGGTATTGCTTTCATCGCTTGGGATGTTTTATTTATCAGATTTATTAGGTGGCTCAAAAACTGTTATGATAGGCAATTTAATTAAGGACCAAATACTACTTAATAACAATTGGAACTTAGCTAGCGCTATTAGTGTTATACTTTATTTGATAGTTATTTTTGGAATTATATTTCAAAGGGAAAATTATAAAATTAATTTTCATGTAAGTAAATAATGGAAAAAAAATTAAAATTGCTATATCTGAGTATTTTTCTTTTAATACTTTACTTTCCCATAACGATGCTAGTAATAAATTCTTTCAATTATTCGACGCATTCAATTAGATGGGAAGGTTTTACACTTCAGTGGTATATTAAGCTTTTTGATAATTTCGCTCTAATTGAAGCTATGAAAAACTCTTTAATTTTAGGATTTTTATCAGCTACGTGCGCATCAATCGTTGCAACAATTGCATCATTTAGTTTTTATAAATATACATATTTTGGTCGCAAAATTATTTATTTTTTTATTCAAATAATGCTTATGTTCCCGGACATTATCTTGGGGGTAAGCCTGTTATTATTATTTATTTTATTTGATTTTGAACTAGGTTTCTATACGTTGTTGATTTCTCATATAACGTTAGCTTTACCCTTTGCCACAATCACAGTATTTTCTGGATTTAGGGGACTAAATAAAAATATCATTGAGGTAGGAAGAGATTTGGGAGCAAGTGACTATGATATTTTGAAAAAATTGATAATTCCAATCATTTTGCCAAATATAATTGCAGCCTTCTTAATTGCCTTTACATTATCACTTGATGATGTGTTAGTTAGTTATTTTGTAAGTGGTACACAATATGAAATTTTGCCACTAACAATATTTTCCTTAGCTAGAATGGGAACAAAGCCAGAAGTTAATGCAATATGCACTTTAATGTTGCTAATTTCTATTTTTTTGATATCGTTGTCACAAATTTTATTAAGGAAAAAAGATGATTAAGATGATCAGGATTATTTTATTTTTAGCATTATTTTTTAATTCTTTTTTGGCTTTTGCTAATAAATTATATATATATGGGTGGTCCAATGGGATTCCTGATCATATTATAGCAAAATTCACAAAAGAGACTGGCATTAATGTTGCACTTTCTACTTTCGAAAATAATGAAACTATGTATGCAAAATTAAAGTTACTAGGCAAACGACCTAGCTATGATATTGTGTTTCCCTCTACTTATTTCATGCAAAAAATGATTAAAGATAACTTGCTTGAGGAGCTGGATAAATCTCAAGTACCAAATTTTAGAAATATAAACAAAGATGCACTAAATTTAAGCTTTGATCCTGAAAATAAATTTAGCATGCCATATTCTATGTATTTTACAGGAATTATGTATAATAGCAGTTTTATAAAAAATAAGATTGATAGCTGGTCTGATTTATTTGATCCGCAATATAAGAATAAAGTTCTATTATTAGACGATGTTAGAGAGGTTTTTCATATAGGACTAAATCTATTAGGGTACGATGTTAATACTATAAATGAAGAAGAAATAAAAAATGCCTACATAAAGCTAAAGTCAATTCTTCCAAATATAAATCTTTTCTCAGCTGAATCTACAAAAAAATATTTTTTAAGTGGAGATGTGATTATAGGCATGCAGTGGAATGATGATGCCTATGGAGCGCTATTAGAGGATAAAAATTTAAAATTTATCTATCCCGAAGAAGGAGCTATTTTTTCAATGGATAGTTTTATAATATTAAAAAATGCTAAAAATAAAGAAAACGCCTATAAGTTTATAAATTTTATTTATAGAGCAGATATAGCAAAAGAGATAATAGAGAATAATGGTTTAAGTATACCAAATATGGCGGCTAAAACTTTGTTAAGTCCTGATTTACAGAATAATAAAGCAATATTTCCTGATAGCGAAGTCATTAAAAAAAGTATATTGCATAATGACTTAGGTAGTAATATAGACATTTATACTAAGTATTGGAACATGTTAAAAGTTGAAGATTAAAAAACATTGGTTATAATGCAGATTAAAGTAATAATTGAAAAGTAATTTTATGGCTAAGAAAAATGCAGTTTTAGTGAAATTAGTTAGTAGCGAAGGAAGCGGATATTATTTCGTTAAAAAAAGAAATCCAAAGCAACTTAAAGAGAAGTTAACTTTTAAGAAATACGATCCAGTATTAAGAAAACACGTAATATTTAACGAGAAAAAGCTAACCAGTTAATTATTCATGATGTGACTTTGATATCTTTAAAGGATATAACCAAGAGCTATTTATTTGACAAAGAGCATTATCAAGTACTAAAGGGTATTAACCTGGAAATTCAACAAGGTGAGTTTTTATCTATAGTTGGGCCATCCGGCTCTGGCAAAAGTACGTTACTAAAGATTATGGGATTGCTTGATACTCCTACTAGTGGTTCAATCAAAATTGATAAAATGGACTGTAGCCAGATTGGTGAAAGTAAACAAACTGTTTTGCGAAGAGATTTTATCGGTTTTATATTTCAGTCTTACAATTTATTACCAGATTTCACAGCTTTGGAAAACGTGGTTTTACCCCAAAATATTATGGGAATTTCCACAAAAAAAGCCATTGCTCGAGCAAAAAAATTATTTGATGAACTGAATATAGGAAATAAATTACACAGTTATCCAAATCAGCTATCAGGTGGTGAACAACAGAGAATCGCAATTGCAAGAAGCCTAATTAACAAACCAAAATTAATTTTAGCAGATGAACCAACTGGAAATTTAGATATTGAAAATAAAAATAATATAGCAAAAATATTGGAAAAAATATCAAAAGAGCATAAAATCACTACTGTCGTTGTCACACATGATATGAATATTGCAAAAAATGCTGATAAAATTTATTGTTTAAATGATGGGAAATTAGAGATTCAAAAATGAGACTATGGAAATTAAAGGCAGCGAAATTATACGAGATAAAGTAAACGTAGAAGATATCAATGAAATAAATATTAGACCTAGCAAATTAGAAGAATTCATTGGGCAGGAAAAAATAATTCAAAACTTAAAGGTATTTATAGGTGCCGCACAGTTTAGAAATGAATCTTTAGATCATGTATTATTTCATGGGCCACCTGGGCTTGGAAAAACAACTTTAGCTCAAATCATAGCCAAAGAAATAAACTCTAACATAAAAATTACCTCAGGACCTATGTTAAGCAAAACTAGAGATTTAGCTGCAGTTTTAACAAATCTTGAGGAAAACGACATACTCTTTATTGATGAAATTCATAGAATGACCTCTTCTGTTGAGGAAGTTCTTTATCCTGCTATGGAAGATTTTTATATAGATTTAATAATTGGAGACGGACCAGCTGCACGAACTGTCAAAATCAATTTGCCAAAATTTACTTTAGTGGGGGCAACAACTAGGTTAGGATTATTAACTAACCCTCTAAGAGATAGATTTGGCATAACATTTAAGCTAGATTTTTATAACATCACTGAACTTGAACATGTTATTAAAAGAGCAGCAATGATTTTTAACATCAAAATTTCTCAGGAAGCTGCAGAAAAAGTATCTAGATGTTCTAGAGGGACCCCAAGGATTGCAGTAAAATTATTAAAAAGAATACGGGACTATGCCAATTATAATAAAACCGATTTTATAGATATTGGTTTAGTTCAATCATCATTAGAGCAACTGCACATTGATTCTATAGGATTGGATAACTTAGACTATAAATATATACATTTCATAATAAATAATTATAAAGGTGGACCGGTCGGAATAGATACCATAGCAGCAGGATTATCAGAAGAAAAAGATACAATTGAAGATACGATAGAGCCGTATCTACTCCAAATTGGATTCATTAATAGAACTCCAAGAGGTAGGATAATAACAAATTCATGCGCAAAACATATAGGAGCTATTATTAGCAACAAAGATTTGGAGTTAACATTATAATGATTGTTCATAACTGTAATATCAATTCAAATATAGGTTTTAATGATTTAATTTTAGCAATTGGAAATTTTGATGGTGTGCACCTTGGACATCAAAAAATAATAAATCGATGCATTGATTTAGCAAAACACCATAATTTAACTCCTGCCGTACTCACATTTCATCCTCATCCTAGCCAATTCATAAACGGAGATGAGAAGAAAAAACTTATATATAATAACGTACAAAAAATTTCCTTAATTAGAGATTTAAATATCGCTCACTTATTTATTTTAGAATTCAATAATCAAGTTATTAATATACCTCATGATAAATTTGTGGAAGACATTTTAATTAAAATGTTCAAAGTTAAAGGTATTATAAGTGGATATAATTTTTTCTTTGGCAAAAATAGATTAGGCAATACTGATTTTTTAAAAACCACTTCAAAACAATATGGATTCATATACAACGTTGTGGATAAGTTTGATAAAGATTTTATTGAGGTTTCCTCCTCCAAAATAAGAAATTTGCTATCAAGTGGCATGATTGAAACTGCTAATAAAATTTTAGGGCGAAGGTATTTTATCACGGGAAATGTCATTTATGGCAAAAAATTAGCAAGAACCTTAGGATTTCAAACGGCAAATATCAAACTAGAGCAAGATTATGTTTACCCACTAAACGGAGTATATTTAGTAAAAGTTATAATAGATGATATGCAACATACTAGTTACTTTGGAGTTGCAAATATTGGAATAAAACCAACGGTTTTAAATGATAAAACAATTACTTTAGAGACACACATATTTGAATTTAATGATGATATTTATGGAAAAAATATTACGATAGAATTTATAAGCTTCCTTCGCCCTGAGCGAAACCTAAAAAACCTTGATAAACTTAAAAATCAAATCAAAAAGGATATTAGTGATGCTAAATACATTATAATGCAAAATGCCAGAACTTCCTGAAGTAGAAACTGTTGTTTGTGGATTAAAAAAAATTCTTCCAGGTAAGAAAATTATAAAAATATTGAGGAGTCACCATAATCTCAGAATACCCTACCCTAAAAATTTTTCCGAAGAACTGACTGGTGCAAATATATTAGAGGTAACAAGATTAGCAAAGTATATAATCATCCACACAGATTTGCAAAAATCCATAATAATTCACTTAGGGATGTCTGGTAGATTATTATTACAAGATATCACTAATTTAAGCACGCAAAAACATGATCATGTAATCTTTTATCTCTCTGATAACAAAAGCTTAATATATAATGACCCTAGAAGATTTGGCTTAGTTACTATGATTAAAACTACTGACATAGAAAAATATAATTTATTTAAAAATTTAGGAGTTGACCCTCTCTCAGATAAATTTAATACACAGTACCTTAAAGCTAAAATTCATAATAAAAACACATCATTAAAAGATTTTTTGATGAATTCACGGAACGTAGTTGGAATTGGAAATATTTATGCAAATGAGATTTTATATTCAGCTAAACTCTATCCTTTAAAACCAGCAAAAACTCTTACCTTAAAAGAAATTGAACTTATCGTTATATGTACTAAGAAAATTCTAAATGATGCAATAAATGCTGGTGGTTCCAGCTTAAAGGATTATATTGCACCAGATGGTGTACTAGGAAATTTTCAAAATTCTTTCAAAGTGTATAATAAAGAAAATCAAAAATGCTTTTACTGCAATGAATTAATTGTGAAAAATTACTATCATCAAAGAGCAACATATTTTTGCCCAAATTGCCAACGGAATTAACTTATTTTTTAATTCTAATTATTTGAAGAAAAAATTAAAATAAATTCAAATGTAGCAAAAATTTTATTTTCCTCAGAAAATTTTTCATAATATAAACTTTCAACTTTTTTAAAATAATCTTTATAATCTAGATGATTACTTTTATCTTTTAAAAAATTCCTTTGTCCCAAATTTTTTAAATCGAGTAGCATACTTTTTAGATCATCATAGTAAATTTTTACTTTTTCTACTGTTATTATTGGATTGTTATATTTGGCTCTTTGAAGAAGTGATGGCACAATTTTTGGTTTAATCATAGGAATAATTCTTGGGTAAACTTTTCCATATAAATTCTCATCAACTTCAATAAAACAACTTTTTAACTCAATTAGTGTTTCACCTCCAAGTAATATACCTAAAAATGAACCATTCTGATTTAAAAAATGTTTATACTGAATTAATGAACCAATAACATCATTACTATAATGAAGGGATAAAAAACTAATTATTAAATCATACTTTTTCAATAAATTAATTTCATCTTCATCTAAATCCTTGAGATAAAATTGATTAATATCAATATTATTTAAATTTTGAATTTTTTCACTTATTTTTAATAAATCTAAGGAACATATAGAGTAAAATAATAAATTTTTAACTTTTTCACACTCTAAAATTAAATCCAAATTATCATTGAGCAACAATCTTGATTTATCAAAAAATAAATTTAAGTTGGTTTTCCCCAACCTAGATTTATTATGTAGATTACTAAATTTTTTATCAAATATGTTATTTATGGCTACTCTTATTTTTATATTATGTAATATTTACGGGACAAAGTCCTTGAGCATTTTTACCAGAAGCCATAAATTCTACAATCGAATTAGCTTTCAATAAAACTCCCAAACCACCGAAAACTGCAATAGCAACGCTCCCAAGTTATTCTAGCTAAAAACAAATCTATGGCAATAGAAATAATTACCAATGTGCAAGTTCAATCTTTTTTATTCTACCTTAAGATGAATTTACTGAATTTATATTCCTTAATGATTTTAGATTTTCTTACACTATAAAAATACCCTATTGATTTTCCTATTAATAAACCAGTAAAGATAGAAAAAATAATAATGTATAATTCCTCAAACAAAAAATCATTTAGTACTTCTTGATTCACATTAATTATATATTGAAAATAGTACTTACTTATAAACATAACTATAACATACATAAAGGTGATTTTAGAATATGGAATTTTTAGCTCATTATTACCATCAAATATAGAATCTCTTGTGGCAATTATGAAGTAGCTTATACTGATTCCAGTAAAAATTGCTACTAAGCATAAATATACAATTAGATCGTCTAAATTTGGTGCGCTCATTAAAGTATGAGCAAGCAATAATATCATAATGATAGGAGCGATAATTGTCTTTTTCAATTGAATGACTTTTTCTTTGGGGGCATTAATCTCACACCATATATAATACAATAACAATAAATATACCCAAGATGGTGTACTAAATAAAAATAACTTTACTAACTGTTTCACTGTGCCTCATACATAATTCCTTACAACTTTAAATGTAACACATTTTTGTTGAATTAAAATTATTATTAGAGAATCTCACTTAACAATTTTTGTTATTCCTATCTTTATTTATAAAATTCTTAAGACTACTAATATGATTAAAAAGTATATTTTTCAAATTTTCATCCACCAAATTTCCATCCTTATCAAAATTTTTCATAGCTAATGGAATCCCCATTTCATTAGGTAAAACATTAATTCCTACATTATTTAAAAGAACTCTTAAATGTTGCAAAGCCCTTATTCCACCAAGCTTACCAGGAGATGTCGCCACAATCATTGCAACCTTACCCTTAAAAACCTTTAATGGCTCTTCATCCTCTACTTCAGATCTACTTAACCAATCTATTGTATTCTTTAACAGTGGTGGAAAAAATCCATTATATTCTGGTGTAGAAATAAATAAGCCTCTAGAATTATAAAATAATTCTTTTAGTTTTTTTACATCCTGAGGTAGCCCATTTTCACTTTCCAAATCACCCTGATACATTGGAATATCATAAATTGCCAAGTCTACCAGCTCAGATTTAATACCAATATTAATTGCATAATTATAAGAAAATTTAACTAGCTTTGTATTAAATGAGTCCTTTCTGGTACTTCCCGAAATAAATAGAATTGTCATAATTTTTATATTTTTATTACTTCCAAATGATATATAATAACTGTCAATTGGTCAATACTACGCTAATTTCAAATTTGACATAACAAAAGTATGGTGATCTTTTATGGATTCTTGAAACTTAAACCAGTTGCTTTTTTTATAATTTATGTTTCTTTTCCAAACATATCTATTTTGCTTAATGATCGATTCTTCCATCCATAACTGAGATTT
Organism: uncultured Alphaproteobacteria bacterium; assembly: GCA_903887235.1. Classification (GTDB taxonomy): domain Bacteria; phylum Pseudomonadota; class Alphaproteobacteria; order Rickettsiales; family Midichloriaceae; genus Aquirickettsia. Next base: position 20,963 of record CAISOX010000104.1, read on the forward strand.
ATACTTTAAAATATCAAAATTGGAGATTTTTTTCGCAATATAGTTATATTGTTGCAATCTTTTGCCTCTTAACCTCTTTACGTCTAAATAACAATTTAGATTATCATTTTTCATTATACACTCTAATTCGGAAATAAATTGACTTTTATTAATATTATTGTGACCAGTGAATTTTACATATAGATTTAGCAATTTTTTGGACGCTTGGGTAAATCTATGCACATTATTAATCTTAGCTTTTTTTAGCCTTGAATCTTTCCAAATTAACCCTACTAAATCTGGTTTATCCAGTGCATCCAAATGCGCAATATTAGGCAACAATTTAGCTAAACAGTTATCAAGGGCATTATAACTACTAACTATTCCAACAAAATTCTGATGAGCCCATGTATTGACATAGGCATGCGTAGCAATGCCTATCCAGTATAAATTACCACTCTCTAAGGCCTTAACTAAAATGTACTCTGCAAATTTAGAATTTTTTACAGTATTAAGGGGATGAGTTTTCCCATCTTTTCTAATGTCCTTAATTTTAATATCTGGCAAAAAATGAAATGGAATGAGTATGCTATCTAATTTCTGAGAATTTAGGTTTCTCTCATTAATTACAGAAATAGAATTTCTATAACAATCCTGATTATTATTTGTATTGTATATGGTATATTCTTTGTGATTATCATCTACAAACTGAGAACTATAAGCAATTGTATGCGCTTCATGAATTTCAAAGCCAGATGTTAATGCTATCAAATATGTAATATAGTAGTGATACTCTATATCCATTGAATTATATTGATATATTAATTATATATATTATAAATAACTCAAAAGTAATAAGTCTGTAAGTATATCGGGTGAATAATGTTTGCTGAAGTCGGAAATTTTTTTCTACATCTATCCCTGATAATATTACTTTTGATAATTTTTAACGCTATATTCCCAAAGCACAAAAGATTGAAAATCACAATTTTTTTATGGGGTATAATTGCTATATCAACTATATTAAGCTTTGCAGCTTTGATTGCTTGCTATGTTATATCTGATTATTCCGTTTTAAATGTACTTTATAATTCACATAAATTAAAACCCCTGGTTTATAAAATAGCTGGTTCTTGGAGCAATCATGAAGGTTCAATGCTGCTTTGGATCATTTCAATTTCCCTTCCTACATTTCTGTTTGGAGTTTTTAGTAAAAATAATTTACCAACAAAAAATCTTACACTAACTCTTCAGGCTGCGCTAACGTTTATGTTTATCTTATATACAATATCCACATCCAATCCATTTGAAAGGATCATCCCTGCCCCTGTTAGAGGGCTGGGAATGAACCCCCTATTACAAGACATAGGTGTTTCTTTCCATCCTCCAATATTATACCTTGGTTATGTTGGATTTTCTTTACCATTTTCAGCAAGTTTATCGGTACTTATATCAAAAAATACAGATTACTGGATTCAATCAATAAAACCATGGATACTACTTGCTTGGAGCTTTTTAACCATCGGTATTGGTTCTGGCGCATGGTGGGCATATAGAGAATTGGGCTGGGGGGGATTCTGGTTTTGGGATCCTGTAGAAAATGCTTCTCTGATACCATGGATAACCTCAACGGCATTAATTCATGCAATGAAATTTCCTAAAAAATCTACGTACCAACTGAATTGGACAATATTACTAAGCATATTAACCTTTACATTAGTAATGATAGGAACATTTATAGTTAGGTCAGGAACAATTGCATCGGTTCATTCTTTCGCTCAGGATTCAAAAAGAGGATTTTTTATTCTTATTTCAATATTTTTTATCTCAGGCTCCGCCTTGTTATTATACGCCCTTAACTTTAAAAAGTTACATATAGCTACAACAAAAAAGAAGAACATTAATGAATACATCTTACTAAATAATATAATACTCTGCATAATAGCATTTATTATCTCTCTGGGTACTCTATATCCATTATTTATGGAAGTAGTGTTTCAAAAATATTTATCTATCAATAGCGATTATTACAATCTTTTAGTTCCACCCATTACTTTAATATTAGCTGCATTATGTATATTTGGAATCAGCAACACATCACAAAAAAAATCCATAAAAGCTACTCTCAATTATATTTTTACTTCTTTAATTTGCACTTTTACTATTTCTTATTATTTAGGAGTAAGAAATTTATACTCAATATTTGGAATTTTTATTTCAATCCCTTTGATTTTATCGTCTGTACAAATATTCATAGAATCCAGAACTTTTAGAAAATTGCCTGTATCAATTGCTCATGGAGGATTTGCATTATTAATTTTCTCAATTTCAATGTTCTATGGACTAAAAGATGAGATTATAAAAACAGTCAAATTGGAAGAAACTATTTTATTTAAGGATATGCGTATTAAATTAGAAAATATAGATTATCAAACAAAATCTAATTACCTAACCAAGACTGCAACAATATCAATTGATAACAATATCAAGGTATATCCAGAGATAAGATTTTTCCCAATTGAAAAACAACAAACCGTAGAAATTGACACCATAAATCATGTTTTATATGATATTTATTTCTCAATTAACTCACCTGAAAGTTCGGAAAAAATCACTGTGCATATCCAATACAATCCTATGATAAATTTTATTTGGCTTAGTTGTGCGTTGATTAGTTTAGCAGGTTTGATTAGTATATTTTACAAAATATTTGATTATAAAAATGATAATAAAGCGCTTAATTAATCAGTCAATTCAAAATCAAGCATTGAACAGTGATGATGTTAAAAAATGCATGAATGCCTGTCTAAAGGGTGGAGCTACTCCTGCTCAAATAAGCTCATTTTTTACTTCCTTCTTAATGAGAGGTTTCTCACAAGAAGAGTTTGATGGAATTATTAAAGGAATTAATTTACCTGTACAGGAATTTAAAAATATAAATATTGATTTTTACATTTACTCATTTTTACAAGATAATTTTTCACTTGCAATTTCTCTTATCCTTGCCGAATTAGATTATTTTATTTATGGAAAATTTAAAAATTTATACCTTGATAATGCAAGTATACTCAATACTTTAAAAGAATCTGAAAATAATCAAAATGATGAAAATTTATTAATACAACATCATATTCATTTGTCTTTGTCAGAATATAATAAAATCTTAAAAAATATTCTTTTTTTAAGGTCTGAACTTGAATTTGATTCGTTATTAAGTTTACTACAGCTATCTATCAATCCAGTCAATTCAAAGTATAAGATAATAATTATGGATGAGGATGATTTTTTAGAACTAAAAACTATTAAATCATTTTTAAATTTGTTCAAAGATAATTTATTTATAATCGTTTCTGACAATATTATAAATTTAATTAAAATAGAAAATTATAAATTGCATAAAGAAAAAACTCTTCATTTCGATAATTTAGAAAATTATAATTCATGCCTATTTACTCAGGTGATCAGAGATGAATTTTTTTTAAAATCCATGATTAGCATCATCAATGAAATTTTTGATTCATTAAAAATTAATTGTGAGCAATTAAAAAAACCAAACATAGATTTAAAAAATGAACTTTGCGAAGGTATAATAAATAAATATTTAAAATATTTTGAAATAATCAAAACATTAGATAAAGATTAACTATTATTTTTTTTCACTCTTGTTTATTTTATGCTCATGCTTCATTAAAAAAATACCAGAACCAATTATCAGTATATATCCAAAATATACAGAATTATCTGGAGATTGACCAAATATTAAATACCCCAAAACACCTACAAATATAATTTTTAAATAATGATATGGTGCTAAAGCAGACATATTAGCCTTTTTCATTGCCTTGAAAAAGGCTATAGAATGAGTTACATAACAAATAGTAATAACAATAAAATATAATGCATAAATAGGTTTTAATTCTAAGCTATAAAACGGCATAAATTCATCAGGTATTGGAAAACTAAAACCAATATTAACATATTTCCAATTTAAAAAAGCTACAGGAAATGCAAAAAATGAAGAGAATAATAAAGAATAAAACGCTTGTGTTTTATTCTTTGCAGTTTTCCCTAAAATTTTTACAGATATACTGTTCGCTGTCCAGCTAAGTACCGCTAAAAAAGTAAATGTGTAATATTCATTATAATCCGTAATCGACACCTTACTAATATCAATAAATGGAAAAGATAGATTGATTAAACCAGGATAAATAACTGCCAGCGCTCCTAAAAAACTAGCAAAAATTGCAATAAATTTTGAAAAAGAAAATTTTTCCCCAAAAAATAATATGGCGATAATTGCCCATAACACCTGTTCTAAATATGATAAAGCCGTAGCATTAACAACCTTGACATACTGCAAAGAATACATAAAAAACAATGACCCAGCCGCACTAAAAAATCCTCTCAATATATGCAATTTTAGTTGTGGAGTTTTTAATATTTGCATTCCTTCATTAAACACCCAAGGTAATATAATGATTAAACAGCAAAATTTATAAAAGAACACCACTTGGCTTGAATTCAAGTCAATTGAAAGCTTTTTCATCAATATATAAATCAATGATAATGCAAAAGAATTCAATATCATGTATCCAATTCCTCTAAGTCTGTTGTTTTTATTCATTTTTATTACTGATTTTTAAATTAAATGACACTTTAACCCCATTCTTGATATTTGATATATGAAGCTGACTATCGTGATCTTCAAGTATTCCTTTAACAATTGACAATCCCAAACCCATACCGGATGCTTTGGTTGTGATATATGGCTCTGCTATCCTATAAATTAAACCTTGCTCTATCCCTTTTCCATTATCCTTAACCGATATTTCTAAAACATTGCCCTTAATCTGTCTTATGAAGAATTTTATTTCACCTAATTCTTCATTATTTACATACTTGGAAAATATAGATTCAGCAGCATTTTTTGCAATATTCGTCAATACTTGCGTAATTTGTGTTTTGTCACATGTAACATACTGATTTTCCACTTCATAATCAAATGAATATTTTATTTTTCTAAAAACATTTTGTTGATTAAAAATTACTTCCTTAATTATCTGTTTAATATCATGAGAGCTTAATTTAGGTTTAGGTATTCTTGCAAACTGTATAAATTCACTCACTATTGAATGAATATCATTAACATTTCTAATGATCGCATCAACATATTTATTATAATTATCCACATCTTTCTTATCAATTTGTTGAGAAAATTTACTTTTTAATCTTTCTGCAGAAAGTTGAATTGGGGTAAGTGGATTTTTGATTTCATGTGCAATTCTTCTGGCAACGTCTGACCAAGCAGCTTCTCTTTGTGCTACAACTAATTGTGTAATATCTTCAAAACTAATAACTATATTACTAATCTTACTATCAATTATTACCGCTCCAATTTTAATAAACAAATGTATAACTATTCCTTTCCTCTTGATAATTATGTTTTCATTAAACACATTAGCAGGTTCATTTTGGATGAGATAAATTAAGTCGGCAATTTCGGGAATTACCTTAAATATCTTAGTATTGTTATCAAAATTTTCTAGATCCAGCAATTTTTTAGCTGAATAATTATATAACGATATGTTCCCATCTTTATCAATTGCAATAACACCAGATGAAATTTCCTTCAAAACTGTCTCTATAAATTTTATTCTTTCATCAATACTCTTATAAGCGATCTTTAACTCATTGTGTTGCTTTTCTATAGTGCTTGTCATCTTATTAAATGCTTTACCTAGTTGAGAAACCTCATCAGTTGATTGAATCTCAGGAACTCTAATAGAATAGTCACCCTCTTTAATCTTAGCAGTTGCCTTTAAAATCCTGTTTAACGGATTGGTTATAATATTTGCTAACTTCACTGAAATAACGAATGAAAAAAAGCACATTAAAGATGATAAAATTATAAAAGCAACTTGCAGACTCCTTTTAGTAAATTTCAAATCTGCTAATAAATAGTAATATTTATCTTTTGAATCTTGAGTCTTTCTTAAATAATTTATGATTTCTTTATCCATATATTTTCCAATCATTAGATATACATCTTTAAAAAATACGTCCCCTAATTTTATGTCTATATCTAATTTTGTAATTGCTCTAATATTGTCTCCCCCTTGATTCTCTAGTAGGACTATCTTTTTCTCATCCACCATTTTATAAATCTGAGGAGAAATCTTCTGAAAAATAAACGAAAAACTAAGTGAACTTTTTGCTATAACAGCATCTTTTGTGAAAATTATAGCCTCCGAAACTCCTCTACTTTTTACTTGTTCATCAAGTATAAAATTTAACTCACCACTTTCATCTACGATTTTAATTTGTTTCTCAACAGCTTTTTCAATTTGAAGAAGTTCAAATTTAATCTTTTCGTTATTTTCTTTTAAATATAATTTAGCTACATTTACAGTATCAGAAACAGCCTTACTCACTTGATCATTAAATAATGATTCTATGCCAATATAGTAATATATAGATGCTAAGAACCCGATTAAAAACATAGGAGAAATTGTTGCGATTCCCGCAATTAAAATAATAAATTTTTTTCTTAGTGAGAGGTCTAAAAACTTACTTTTAAAATTTCTTATCACTTACATTAATTACAAATTAATAATTTTTGGTTTTTTTGCCCTATACCATAATGTTATTATGGCTTTTGTGATTGAAATAGAGGTGAACATTGAGCATAAAATCCCTACAATCAATGTTATTGCAAATCCTTTAGTTGGTCCCGTTCCAAATATATAAAGAACAATTGCAACAAGAATGGTTGTAGTATTTGAATCAAAAATTGTAATGAATGCATATTTATATCCATTATGTAGTGCATTAAGTGGCGCCATACCCTTTTTTAATTCTTCCTTTACCCTTTCAAAAATCAATACATTTGCATCCACTGCCATACCAAGGGTTAAAACTATGCCAGCAATTCCAGGCAAAGTTAAAGTCGCGCCAAAAATTGAAAGCACACTAATCATCATTATAAAATTTATAACCAATGCAACGCTTGCTATAAGTCCAAAAAATCTGTAATAACCTAACATTATAGCAAAAACCAGAAGCGATGCAATTATACAAGCTTTTATGCCAGCTTTAATAGACTCCATTCCAAGTGTAGGGCCAACTAATCTTTCTTCTATGATTTTTAAAGGTACCGGCAAAGCACCAGCCCTAAGCAACAATACTATGTCAGTTGCCATCTCAGGAGTCATATTACCCGATATAATTCCTTCACCTCCCAATATAGGCTCATTAATAACCGGATGACTAATAATTTTATCATCAAAAACAATTGCCAACATTTTACCATTATTTTTTGTGGTTAGGTCTGCAAATATTTCTCTACCCAAATTACCAAAACGAAATCTAATCACTGACTCACCTAATTTGCCATAATCCACACTTGCAAATTCCAACATGTCACCAGTCATAACTGGCCTACTTTCAACTATAAGAGCACCTTTACCATTTTCCAAAGGAAGCACCTTTGAATTGATTAATAGTGCAATTTTTTCAGACTCAGTTAAATTCTCTGTGAATTTATTTTTAACCATGTGAAAAGTAAGCCTTGCAGTTTTTCCAATGATTTTTTTTATCTCCTTAGGATCACTAAGCCCAGGTACCTGAAGTAATATCATGTCTTTGCCAAAAGTTTGAATTTCAACTTCCTTAGTACCTACGGAATCAACTCTCTTGCGGATAATTTCAATACTTTGATTTAAAACGTTTGATGTTAATCTTTGAATATATTCGCCATCAAACTTCATGGTAAAATCATCACCAGATTCATCCAAAACAAAATCCTTATTTTTTAACAGATTTTTTACTTCCCTTAATGAATCTTTATTCTTATTAGTATTAATTGAAAATTTTAAATAATTTTCTTTAAGATCCCAATTATCAAAATCAATGTTACTACTTTTCAATTTATTTTTAAATTGTTCTGCATTTAACAAAAATTTTTCTTTTATATAATCATCTAAATTAGCTTGTATCATTAGTGAAACGCCACCTCTTAAATCAAGCCCAAAATTCACCTTCTGATTTATTAAAAACTTAGCTTCCTTTGTATTATAAAAGAATGTAGGAATAGAAAAATAAATTGAAAGTAATACAACGATGATTATACTCGCTAATTTCCACTTCGAAAACTTCAACATTAAGTTTACTATATAAATAATTAATCAAACAAATAAGGAATATTTTCTAATTATGCAAGAAAAATTTGAACCAACAATTATTATATTATCTGCAGGAAACGGAGAAAGAATGCAATCCTCCATTCCCAAGGTATTGCATAAAATCAGCTCACAATTAATAATTGAATATGTTATAAAGCTAGGTATATCATTAAATAGCTGCTCAAATCATACTCATATTGTTGTTAATCGGGAGTTACGAAATCATATAACTTTTCAAGAACTACATGATAAATATAAATTACATGAAATTATTCAAAATGAAAGACTTGGAACAGGGGATGCAGTCAAGACAGCATGCAATAATATTGAATCTCTAAATGATTTAGTGCTTATTTTATATGGTGATACTCCCTTTGTTACAAAAGAAACTATATTTAATATGCATAATGAAATTAAAGGTGGTTCTGACTTATGCATAATTGGCTTTAACTCTAGCAATCCTAAAGGTTATGGCAGAATCATATCCAATAATCAAAATAAAATATCAGAAATTATTGAGGAAAAAGAAGCCACTGCCATGCAAAAAGAAATTAAATTATGCAATTCAGGTATTATCTTGGTGAAAAAAGAAGCTCTATGTGATTTTCTACATGTAATTGGTAAAAATAAGTATAGTCTGAATCATGAATTTTATCTAACAGATATAGTAAAATATTTAAACCAAAAGCAAAAAAATTGTAGCTACGTTATTGCAAAAGAAGATGAAGTAATTGGAATCAACAACAGAAATCAGTTGGTATATGCCGAAAAATATAATCAATCCCTGATTGCAAATAGATTACTAAATAAGGGAGTGACAGTAATAAATTCTGAAACTAGCTACTTTGCAAACAATATTGATATCCAAAATGATGTAACAATATATCCGAATGTATTCATAGGAAGCAATACATATATCGAAAGCAATTCTATTATACATTCTTTCTCACACATTGAAGGAGCTATTATTGAAAATGGTTCGGTTATAGGACCTTTTGCCAGAATCAGACCAAAAACTAGGATAGGAAAAAATTCAAAAATTGGCAATTTTGTTGAAGTAAAAAATTCCAACTTAATGAAAAATGTAAAAGCTGGTCATTTATCATATATTGGAGATGCGACAATTTCAGATAATGTTAACATTGGTGCAGGAACAGTATTTTGCAATTATGATGGCAAAAATAAACACCATACCTTTGTTGGAGAAAAAGTATTTATTGGTTCAAATTCATCAATTATCTCACCAGTAAAAATCAATTCAAAAGCAATGATTGCAGCCGGTAGTGTAATAACAAAAGATGTTGAAGAAAATGCTTTAGCAATAGCTAGATCAAAACAGACAAACCTAAAAAATAAATCAAAAATCTCTTAAAAAATTATTATCTAGCAAATAGCTTGTTGATTGATAAAATGTCACCGTATCAAAAAGATGCTTCTCATCATATTCAGTCAATTTTTGTTCTAAATTCTTATCAACTGAATAACCCCAATGCATCTTCTTTGGTCCAAGTATTGTGAATTTGTCATCAGAATATAATCCTACCTTTTGGTAGGTACTAACAAAAGCCCTATTAGCAGGTGAATTAATAATATCTTGTCCTAAAAATTTACTGCTATATGGCTCACCTAATATCCCAAGCAAGGTTGGAGCAATATCAATTTGACTAGATAAATTATTTACAATTGTTGGCTTCAAAATCTTTGGAGCATACATAATTAAAGGTATATGATACTTATTTAGAGGTATGTGGGTTTTCCCTGCACTTCCAGCACAATGGTCTGCCACAATTACAAAAATAGTATTGTCAAACCATGGTTTTTTCTTAGCATTTTCTATGAGCTGTTTAATTGCAAAATCCGTATATTTTACTGCCCCCTCTCTTCCTGAACCAGATGGAATATCAATTTTACCTTGAGGATAAGTGTAGGGCTTGTGATTTGAAGTCGTTAATATCAATGAGAAAAAAGGGCTATTGCTACCATATGACTTATCCGCTTCACTAATGAATTTATCAAATAAATCCCCATCGCTTACTCCCCAAATATTTGAAAAATTTATCTCTTGTTTATCAAAATTAGCTCTATCAACAATTTCAAAATTGTTATTCGCAAAGAAATAGTTCATATTGTCAAAATAACCGTATCCACCATAGATAAATTTATTCTCATAACCAAGATTTTTAAAAACCGAGCCAATACTAAAAAGATTCTCATTATTTGGCCTTCTCAAAATTGAGTTGCCAGGCAACGGCGGTAAAGATAAACTAATTGCCTCAAGCCCCCTTACTGTTCTCGTACCAGTTGCATAAAAATTATCAAAAAATAGACTTTTTGAGATTAACCCATCCATAAAGGGAGTAATATTTTGCTTATTACCAAAATATTCAAAAAATTCTGCACTTAGGCTTTCAACAACAATTAAAGCTATATTATATTTTTTACCTTTAGAGTTAATTGGAGTTATTTTTCTTGATATATCAGTTAATGTGTCAGAAATATACTCGCTATTATTCGCCGATATTTTTTCTCTTAAGTTCTTTAAAACTTTATCTTCATCATAATTTATGTAAAAAGCTTCATAGCTCAATGTATTGTTATTGAACGCACTAAAAAGACTATCTAATCCATTATAAGATAGATTCATGGCGTAATTATTAACATCAAATTCTTTGTTAATTAAATTTTTCGGATTAAAGCTATAACTAAGACCCAAGAAAATTATTAATAAAAGCGACCCCTGCAATATAAAAAATTTACCAAATTTCTTATATTTAATTTTTTTCAATATCCTTTCTATCAGAAAATAAAAAACTGGGACCAATAGCGCTATGGCAATAAGAATTTTTATAAGTGGATAAGATTCATATATATTGCCCGTTACTTCCCTGCGGTATACTAAATAATCAACAGCAATAAAATTATATCTAATTCCAAATTCATCCCAAAAACACCATTCAGCAACCAAATTGAACAAAAGCGCATAGATATACATAAAAATAAATGCACCACCAAAAAATTTTGTTAATTTATGATTAATTACTACTTCTGGTAATGCCAGATATAAAAGTGATACAGGAGTTAAAATATATAATAGAGCCGATAAATCACTAATCTCACCTAAAAATATTATTTTTATGATATCAAATGTACTTACATCTATTTGATTTAAAAATACACTTTGAGCTATAAGGGCCGCTCTTGTTAAAAACATTATAATGCAATACGCAATAGACAAGCGTAAAATTGACGCTAAATACCTTGAATTCTTCATTCTTATTGTTATAGATAACTACAAGAGCTACAAACTATAACAAATATTTTATTTTTCAAGCTAATATATTTTTACAACTCAACTAATCAAAAAATCACTTTTTTTCAACCTTGTCTGTCGAAATTGCTTGTTCTTTACTTCTTTCCAATGATTGCCCCTTTTCAATAGACTCTAATGCATAACTGCATAATTCCTCAAAAGGCACTCCATTTTTTTCTGATAACGCTTTTAATTCTTCTAGGCTTTTCATAATTTCAGGTGGAACAGTACCACCCCTTTCCTTCGAAAGCCAATCAGCCTGAAATTGAATTGGATGATGATCTCTATCTGGAGCTCCTATATAAAAGGTAACCGGTGATGTCTTACCAGAAAACGTACACGGAATCTTAAATTTTTTCATAATTATATGCTTTCAGTCACTCTAATTTAGATGTTAAATGTTTATTTTTCCAAATACAATAAATAAATTTATTACTCAAAATAACAATTTCCATTCCTTTTTATAGCTCTATTGCATTACACTGCAATTTTTCAAAGCAAAGTAGATTTATACCCCCCTGCTTTTCAAAATATCACTTAATCAAATAAACTATTGATAAAAATTATTTATATATCCTTGATCCAAATTATATTTCTTTATCCAATTAAACAACAGGCCTTTGTACTCTTTTTTAATCCCTTCATCGCTAAAAATTGCATCAACTCCATTATAACAAAGTATTGCAAGTTCCTCTGCCCTTAGAGGACTAAAATTTTCGGGGATATTATGCTTATCATTCAAGCCAGCAAGCACTATAATAGTTTCTTTTAATGGTATGCCACCAATATTAGGATTATCTGAGCTTAAGGTAATTTTCATTTTATATTTTCTGAATAGCTCAAAAAAAGGATGTTGCCAAAAATTTCTAATATGAATTTTTTTTCCTCCCTTTGATTTTGCACAAGGAATATATTCGTTATTATTATTCTGTTTAACGTGAAGACATAGACCTAAATTTAAATTAACAATAGGCATCATTATTAAAGTTATGGCTTTTTGTTTTATAAATTCAATTACCTCAATATCTTCAATTACCTGAAACCCATGAGCTAATCTTGTGATTGGTAATGATTTTGCAACATCAAGCATGTGTTCAACACCAATTCCTTCTCCACCATGAGCTTCGCAACCAAGCCCTAGATCATGCACTCTTTCATAACCAGCCTTTAAGTGCACTGGCCATCCAGATTCATCCTTCTCATGACCTGCTGATTCTATTCCAACAAATACATTTGGCACAATCTTTTGCGCTTCTTCCAACCAACCAGCCGCCTCTAAAGTTCTTTCATGAGTAGTTTTATCATCTCCTGCCATTTTAGTTTTATTAAAACAGTGTAAAAATCTGAGATGCACACCCTTTTGTTTAAATTTTTCAATTACTTCTTTAAATAATAGATATAATTTCTTTCTTGCATTTTTAGCATCTTCATCTGGAAAAAGTAGATACGCAATTTTTATATTTTGTTGAAGCTCTGTATAAAATATTTTTTGTCTGACGCAATCATTTAGGTAGCTGTCAAGTAAAAATATCATGTCATCTTTAGTTTGAATGCCACCTGGCGGATGTCTATGCCCCTGAACTGTTGCCATTATTCTATCAAAGTCTTTAAAACTATCTGCATCAATATTATATTCTAAATTCTGAGGTTTTGCATTTTCATCTAGTACTATACCCTCTTTAAATATGTCTATATAATGTTCATGCGGATCTAAAACAGATAGAGATTGTGACCCATTCGAATAGACATATTTACCATCTTGTTCCTTCTTAATCGATATAAATTTATTTCTTATACCTAAATCCCAAGCAATAATCGGGGAAATTACTCCTGGTAAATGCACATGAATGTCACAAATGGGCAATTCATCTATCATATTTTTTGTAAGTAAAGTAAGATTTTGCAAGAAATTCCTTGTCATAATATTTAGGTTGGTAGTATATGGTGACTTTGTATGGTATTATTACTATATTAGTATTTTAAAAATGCAAGAATTTTAAAAATGAAAAAAATAAAAGAATCGTATTCTTTTGATGATGTTTTAATTGAACCGAATTATTCCAATATAATTCCAAAAGAAGCTGATGTAACTACAAAATTAACGAAAAAAATTGCCCTTAAAATTCCGCTAATATCTGCAGCAATGGATACTGTTACAGAGCATAAAATGGCAATAAAAATGGCGCTACTTGGTGGTATAGGAGCGATTCATAAAAATTTAAGTATTGATTTACAGTGCAAAGAGGTAAGCAAAGTAAAAAAATACAAAGTTGATCTTTTAAAGGATAAAACTTCCTGTCATGATAAGCATAATAATCTTAAAGTAATTGCTGCTGTAGGAACTGGAGAGGATACAATTAAAAGGGTAGAGGCATTGATGAAAGTAAATGTTGATGCAATTGTTATTGATACATCGCATGGTCACTCACAAAATGTTATTGATACGATAAAGAAAATTAAAAAATTGTATCCACAAGCAGAGATAATTGCAGGCAATATTGCGACTAAAGATGCTGCTTTGGCATTACTTTACGCAGGCGCAGATACATTAAAAGTTGGAATTGGACCTGGCTCGATTTGCACAACTAGAATTGTTTCTGGCGTTGGGGTTCCACAGTTATCTGCAATTTTAGAAATTGCTGATATATGTAAGGCAAAAGATTCTTTTTTGATAGCCGATGGAGGAATAAAATTTTCTGGAGATTTAGTCAAAGCTATTGCCGCTGGTGCCGATTGCGTGATGCTGGGCTCTCTTTTAGCTGGCACAGATGCAGCTCCAGGCAAAATCGTTATTATTGATAACAAAAAGTATAAAAAATATAGAGGCATGGGATCAATTGAGGCAATGAAAGCTGGCTCTGCAGATAGATATTTTCAAAAAGGTGAAACCAATTTAGTTCCACAAGGGGTAGAAGGATATATAGAATATAAAGGAGTGGTAAGTGATGTAGTGATTCAATTACTTGGTGGATTGACTTCAGCAATGGGATATACGGGCAACAAAAATATTGCTGAAATGAAAAAAAACTGCAAATTTATAAAAATTACTCCTGCAGGAATGAGAGAAAGCCACATTCATAGCTTAGACCAGTCAAAACCAACTACCAACTACAAAAATACAGTATGAACAATCACGATAAAATTTTAATTCTTGATTTCGGTTCCCAATTAACTCAATTGATTGCTCGCAGAGTTAGAGAGCTTAACATATATAGTGAAATTAGGCCGTTTTCAATTTCAGATAAGGAGATAAAAAACTTCAATCCAAAAGCGATAATTTTATCCGGTGGCAGTGAGTCTGTAACTGATTTTGACTCACCTAAAATTCCAAAAGTTGTTTACGAGCTAAATATTCCAATTTTAGGCATATGCTATGGTCAACAAGCAATATGTAAAGATTTTGGTGGGACTGTATCTAGTTCAACATCAAGAAGCTATGGTGCAGCACAGTTAGAAATTCTAGAAAAATCAATGTTATTTGATGATTATTGGCAACCAAAAAATAATTATCAAGTTTGGATGAGCCATGGAGACTGCATAAGCAAATTACCAGACGATTTTAAGGTTATTGCAAAAACAGACAAAGCACCATACGCAGCCATTCAACATAAAACAAAAAATATATTTGGAATACAATTTCATCCTGAAGTTTCACATACACTCGATGGGATAAAATTAATCGACACTTTCCTTACAAAAATTGTTGGCTGTAAAAAAGATTGGAAAATGGGCTCTTTTATAGATGAAGCAATAAACCAAATAAAAAATAGTGTAGGAAAGGAAAAAGTTGCACTAGGTTTATCTGGGGGCGTTGATTCAACAGTTGTAGCAACTCTTCTCAATAAAGCAATTGGAAAACAACTTTATTGTATTTTTGTTAATAATGGACTTTTGAGACACAATGAAGTTGAAGAAGTCGAAAAAAGTTTAAAAGATAATTTTGATCTACAAATCATCACAATTGACGCTCAAAAAAAGTTTTTATCTGAACTAAAAGGAATAAGTGATCCTGAAGAAAAAAGAAAGATAATAGGTCGAGTATTTATCGAAACATTTCAAAGCGCTATTAAGGATATTGGAGATATTAGATATCTCGCACAAGGGACTATATATCCAGATGTTATTGAATCAGCTGCCACTTCCACTGGTAAAAAAGTAACTATAAAATCACATCATAATGTTGGTGGATTACCAAAAGATATGGGAAATCTAAAACTTATTGAGCCACTTAGGTTATTATTCAAAGATGAAGTTCGAAAACTAGGTAAAGAGCTAGGAGTGCCAAGTTTAATTTTAAATAGGCATCCATTCCCTGGTCCAGGTTTGGGGATCAGAGTGATTGGTGAAGTAACTGAAGAAAAATGTGATATTCTCAGAAAAGCTGATTACATATTCATTAATGCTCTGAAGGAAAATGGTCTTTATGATAAAATATGGCAAGCTTATGTTGCACTTTTGCCTGTTAAAACTGTTGGTGTAATGGGTGATGCAAGGACATATCAATATATATGTGTACTTAGAGCTGTCACCTCTGTGGATGGAATGACTGCTGATTATGTAGATTTGCCTCATAGCATACTTGGGCATGTTGCAAGAAAAATTGTAAATGAAGTTCAAGGAATTAATAGAGTTGTATACGACATTACATCAAAACCACCTGCAACAATAGAAATGGAATAAACAGTATATATAGCTTGAGTCAAATAGGTAGTGTCAAGGAATGATGAGCGAAGTGAGGTAAACCCCTACATAAGCGAATAATGACGATGTCAATTCATATCTGAATTATGCTATACAGTATGATAAATTACAAAATAAAATTACATAATCTAGAAAAAGCTTGAATTAATAAAAAGTACCTAGTAGCGTTAACGTCATAAATTTGTCATTGGGAAATACAATCATGGCTACAAAACTTACAAGAGCGCAAAAAGAGGCGGTTTTTTTACTTTCGATAGGTACATTATTAGAATACTTTGATTTAATGCTATATGTGCATTTATCAGTGCTGCTCAACGACTTATTTTTTCCAAAAACAGATCCAATGATAGCTAAATTACTTGCTGTCACTGCTTTTTGCATGACATTTGCTTTAAGACCCATTGGAGGGTATGTTATAGGAAGAATTGGGGATGCCATAGGCAGGAAACATACAGTATTAATCACAACATTTTTAATGGCAGGCTCTTGTTTAACTATGGGAATGTTTCCAACTTATGCAGAAATCGGAATCTGGGCAACAGTCGCGATTCTTTTATGCAGGATGGTGCAAGGATTTTCATCCTTAGGTGAGATAATAGGGGCAGGAGTATATTTAGCAGAAACTTTAAAATCACCATACAAATACATTGCAAATGGATTAATAGACGTACAAATAAGAATGGGAGGTATGTTTGCATTAGGAGTGGCATCACTTGTGCTTAATTCAAACTTCAGTTGGAGATATGCTTTTTTTATAGGAGCTGGGATTGCAATAATAGGTTTGGTGGCTAGAAGAAGACTTAGGGAAACACCAGAGTTTGTCAATTATCAAGTTAGGATGAAGCTACATAAGCAATTAAACGATGGTAATATAATAAATGAGAAAGTAGAAGTGTGGCTTTGTTTAAGCCTGTTCTTTGCAATGATAACGTTCCCCTTCGGATATTATACAGCATATATATACCTAGGGGACTTTATGAAAGATAGTCTAGGAATGACAGCTGAACAAGTAATAAATCATAACTTTAAATTTTCTATTATAGATATATTTATCATAAGTTGCTTAACTTATTCATACAGGTATATTCATCCAATTAATACCACCATAGCGGCAGGTTTTATTTTAATATTCACTTTGCTATTAACCCCATATTGTTTAGAAAAAATCCATACTCTAGGAGGTGAGAATGTAATATTCATTTTGCAGGCTGGCATAGGACAAATAGTAGCTATAAATTGGTTGATGTGGATGAAACATTTCCCTATATCCAAAAGATTCACGGCAGTAGCAACTACTTACGGAATATCGAGTGCAATTGGGTATGCAATTGTAGCATATGGATTAATTCCACTTACTACATGGTTTGGGTATTACGGAATTTGGGTACTATTCGCACCAGTCATCATTGGCTTTATATGGGCATTGAATTATTTAATGAAGCTAGAGAAGGCAAGCGGTGCTTACGATAGTTATCCAGATGAACCAAAAATTAAAGACACAGCCTTAGAGGAAGGAGATTTTAAATATGAGCTTGATGGCGAATATGAACAATTTAGCAGCAAATGCGAATATAGCACAGACCTGCTGAATAAACTGAAGATTCTAAGTGAGGAGCAAGATGTGAAGCTAAACATGAAGGTGATAGAAAAGGCAATAATCTTTACTAAAATGTGGCATTCTGGACAGATGCGAAAAACAGGGGAGCATCCATTTTATTGGCATCCTCTTAGAGTTGCTGAAATGGTAGCTACACATTATTGCAAAACAGATGTGATAGTGGCATCATTACTCCATGATGCCATTGAAGATTCAGAATGCACAATGGAAATTATAGAAAAAGAGTTTAACCATAGGATAGCAGAAATAGTGGATAGACTAACCAATAAAAGGTTTGAGGATGGAGTGTGGATTAAGTTAACACTGGAGCAAACCTTAGAAAAACTCAGTAAATTAGGAGATAAGGAGGCGATGTTCATTAAACAAATGGACAGATATCATAATTTGGAGACTATAGAGGGATTAAGTTCAGAAAAACAAAAGAAGATGGCAGAAGAAACGAATAATCACTTTATCAAATGGATTGCAGTAATAGGAGATAAATTAGGCATCATAGAAAAGGTGGGTCTTGAAAATAAGATGCATGAACTAGATGAGAAG
>CAISOX010000105.1 GCA_903887235.1 uncultured Alphaproteobacteria bacterium
TCTCAACAACCCATACTAATAAAAAGTTTTTAGTTGCTAATATTTGTAATTTTTGTGAGCTGATTTTCTTATTTTATTGACTTTTTAGTGGTGCACTTTTGCGTGCCTATGGTGGTGCACTTTTACTTTCTTATTGACAACTATTAAATTCACTTTTAATAAAATGCGTTATTGGATTGGTAATATTGTCTATATACACTTGATTAATATTTACCTCGCTTATGGATCCACGCTTTTTTGAGAGCAAAATGTTTCCATTTTTTGCAATGTTGTAAATTTTAATTAGGTTATTGCCAAAAAATGGCTTTTTATCAATAATAATTTTAAACCCGTTAAATTCTGCTGGATTATGCGAGGCCGTCACCATCACTCCACAATTAGCGCCACTTATAGTGTTACAAGCGTAATAAAGTATTGGAGTTGCAATTAACCCTAAATTTAGCGTATCCAATCCAACATCTAAAAATCCTTCAATAAGACTATTTTTTAACATTGGTGAACTTTTTCTGCCATCATAACCAATGCATATTTTTGATTTGATAGCTTTATTTTTTATATATGTCCCTAAACTACAGCCTAAAAAATACGCATCACTTTCAGCTAAATCTTTTTTAAACTCCCCCCTAATATCATATTCCTTAATTATTTTTGTTTTGAAGACATGCTTTTTGCATGGCATTCTTATCTATATACTCCTTCCCATTGTACGCCTTTATCTTCAAGGCATGAATAATTTTAAACTCATCTTTTAATATTTGATTTATAATTTTATGTCTACCCAATAAATTAACACAATCAAAATCCCTTGCAACAATCGTTAATGAAAAGTGTGTACCTCCTGCTTTCGCTTCCTCATTATGATTAGCATGCAAATAAGATTCATCTTTTAAATTAAGAAAAATAACATCAAGCTTTTCTCTTAACTTATTTTCAATTTGATCTTTAATATTAATTTTTGTAGCCTGATGCATAACTCATTATATATTTTTTAAGCGGAGTAAAGTTGTTAATAACTTTAAGCCCATATTTGCGTAAAATCCTAGCTGGAACCCAATTAGAGGAAAATATTTTATTGATATTATGAGTGCTATTAATCATTAAATTAACATCAAATTCTCTTTTTTTGCTATATTGATTCAATAAATTACTTGAGCAAATATCTAGGCCTAGCCCTATATTCTCTTTTATTAACTCTTCTATCAATTGTACATCTCTTAATCCTAAATTCAGTCCCTGCCCCGCTATTGGATGAATGCTGTGCATTGCGTCTCCGCAAAGAACAACCCTGCCCTTCACATATGATTGTGCATATACTAAATTAAGGGGAAAATATATTACATCTGATACAATTTCAATATTTCCTAATTCACCATCTAGTCTGCTTTCTATCAGATATTTTAGGTCATCTCTTGACATCAATGACAGTATTTTGCCAACTCCACTTTGATCAGTCCACACAATACATGATTCGTATCCGCCCTTTTTAGGTAATATAGCAAAAGGACCAGCTTTTAAAAATTTTTCCACCGCTATGCCCTGATGGTTAAATTCGTGCTTTAAATCAAAAACAACAGCATCTTGTTTATAACTAATTCGCTTTGTTTTTATCCCAATTAATTCCCTTGTTTTGGAATTTTTACCCTCTGCTACTACTAGCAATTTAGAAGTTAAGGTTTTAGCTTTTGAAAGTCTTACTTCTATGTTGTATGGATGGTTTATAACCTGTGCAATTTCATGCTTTGCATAAATCTTTATATTTTTATACTTTTTTACCTCTTCATTTAACGATCCTAGTATGTATGCTTCATCAACCATAAAGCCAAAATTTTGCAAGCTTAAATCATCTGGATCAAAAATTAGATTTTCATTATTTTCACAATCTTCAATTAAAATTTGATTTATAGCCTGAGCATGGCTTTTTATATGATCTGCTATACCAATATTCTTAAAAATTTCCATAGATGCTGAAGCAATAGCGAATATTCTACTCGGAAATTTTGACTTAAAATTAGCCTTTTTATAATTCTCATCATTATCTATAATAGCAATTTTCAAATCCTGCTTTGCCAACAGGCACGCAAGAGATATACCTATATATCCTGCTCCACTGATAATAATGTCAAATTCAGTCTTTTTCATTTTTATTAAATGGATCAAACCTTTTTCCTATAAGTAACAAGCATGGGGTGAAAAACAATGTTAAAATTGTTGCAAATGCTAGGCCACCTGCTATTGAAGTTGAAAGTTGGCGCCACCATTGACTTGAAGGAGCATCATATGTAATTTCACGAGTGAAAAAATTAATTGTCAAACCAAAAATCATTGGTAATAATCCAAGAATCGCAGTGGTAGCTGTTAATAATATTGGCCTTACTCTTTGAATACCTGCTCTAATTATTGAATCCCTTACATCATGCCCATTTTTTCTTAAATACTGATAGGTATCAATAAATAATATATTATTGTTTAACACTATCCCCGATAATGCAATAACTCCAATTCCACACATAACTATACCAAAAGGCTGCCATGTTATTATCAAACCAAGCAATACACCGACTGTAGATAAAAATACAGCGCTCATAACAACTATAGTATGGTAAAATGAGTTAAATTGAACCAACATTATCATAAACATCATAATTAAAGCCAGTGAAAATGCCCTTCCCAAAAAATCTGATGACTCTTTTTGATCTTCGCTTTCACCCTTAAATTCATAATCAATACCCTCTTCTACATTTTTGCTCAACCACTCATTGAGCTCTTTTATTTTATCATCAACTAAAACACCCTTTTCTACATCTGCCTTGATTGTAATTACGCTGCGTCTATCCACCCTATTTATCCTATTGATTTTATCGGTTGCTTTTCTAGTTGCAAAATTTGTTATGGGAATCCGTTTATTCTCTTTATTGACAATTTTAAATTTATCTATTTCGTTAATGTTCCTGCTTTCTGGGTTTAACCTTAACACTATATCTACTTCATCGTCAGAGTAGTCTGGCCTGAAACTAGATACTTTAAACCCGTCAGTAAATAAAAGCAGATTATCACCCACTTCTCTAGCATTAAGTTTAAAAATTGTTGCTAACTCTCTATCGATATCTATTTTCCAATCAATGCCGGGAGCAGAATTCGTATCTTCAATATCTTTAAAACCACCCATTTGCTCCATAGCCAATTCAACTTTATTAACAAATTTTGGTACCTGATCAAAATCTCTTGAGCTAAAATTAACAGAAACTGGTTTAATTTGTGAAGGTCCATTACTTTGTCCTAAAATTTCAACCTCTACACCCTCAATTCCAGATAGTCTTTCTCTAATATCCTTAAATACAGCATCTGCTTTTCTCCTAATTTTCCAATTAGCAAGTTCTAATTGTATTGTTGCTATAGTATTCTGTGGAATAGAATTATCTCTATCAAAATCCCCACTTTTTGTGTAAAACACTTTGATGTCAGATGTCATATTTATAATCTTCTTTTCAACAGATTTAGCTATTTTATCTCTTTCCTCCAGAGATAAATCGCCACCAGCCTTAATCGCCACCACTGCATTTTCTGGTTCAATTTTTGGAAAAAACTCAACTCCCGTACCTAATACTCCAAAAAATACGTATACAGAAATCAAAACTACTAAACCCGACAATATAAATGTCTTAGGTTTATTCAACACTTTTTTTAATAAATCATGATATTTTTTTGATAAACCTTTAAGATTATCAATGTCACCCTCTTCAGCAGCTTTCATCGAATTTATAGTTTTAATGTCAAACTCCTTGGGTTTTCCAAATAATGGTCCCATAGATGGTTGAAAAAATAATGCAAATAGAAGAGAATTTGCGAGTATTATTATGGCAGTAATTGGCATATACTTCATAAATTGCCCTATTACACCAGGCCAAAATAATAAAGGCATAAATACCACAATTTTCACAAGAGTTGATGTAACAATAGGCCAAAACATTCTGGTGGCAGAATGAATATAGGCAACTTTTATATCCATACCTTCAATAATTTTTCTATCAGCATATTCACTAACAACTATTGCATCATCCACTATCATTCCAACCGTAAGTATCAAACTAAACAACACAACGACATTAAGGGTGTATCCAGAAATCTCCAATACCAATATGCCCACCAAAAAGGAAGATGGGATAGATAGCGCTATCAATAGTGCAGATCTTCCTCCAACTGAAAAAATAACAACTATAGTCACCAATATTACTGCTAGCAATATTCCATTTTCTAGATCATCCACCATGTCTATAATGTTCTCTGACTGATCTTGAGAATAAATAATATCAAGGTTGCTTGGTAAGTAAATTTTCTGATCAGCAATTATTTTTTTTACTTCTGTAACCGTGGAAATAATATTAGCTCCTGTTCTTTTTGATACTTCCAAAACAATTGCTGGCTTCCCATTAACTCTGGCTATATATTCTGGATCTTTGTAAGTTTTTTTAATTTTTGCTATATCCTTTAACTTAATTACCTTGCTACCATCAGCAAATATTGGAAAATTAGATAGCTCATTTACAGACTCTATTGTACTTGGAATCTTAACAGAAAAAGTTCCCCCTTCATTTTTAACTTTTCCTACAGCAACCAATGAGTTATTTCCAGCAATCATTTGACCTATTTGCGATAAGCTGAATCCATAAAATTCAAGCGTTTCAGGTTCAACCACTATTTCTACAACATCTGTTCTGTCACCGCTGATATTAACACTTAAAACATCTTGCGCGTTCTCAACTTTATCCCTTAATTTTCTCGCTATCTCAATCAGGCTTTCCTCAGGTATTTCTCCAGTCAAAATTACATTTAAAACAGGCATCAAACTTAAATTGATTTCTTTTATTACTGGCTTATCGGTATTCTTAGGTAATTCATGCTCAGTATCATTGACTTTTGCTCTTACATCGCTTAATGCTTTATCACTATCAAATCCTGCATGAAATGTAATCAAAATTACACCACTACCCTCATAAGCATATGACTTTAATTCTTTAATTCCTGAGATATTCCTTAAAGCCATTTCCATAGGCTTAAGAAGTAATTTTTGAGAATCAGTCGGAGAAATACCTTGATGAGTTATCACCATATAAATGATCGGTATTTTTACATCTGGGCTATCCTCCTTAGGTATCGCAATATACGAAAAATACCCACAAATAACCAACACAAACAACAACAAAATTGTTGCCCTTTTTCTCAGGGTAAATGATTTAATTATATTTTCCATAATAAGTAATCAATCTTTGCTATCTATTTTTGTGATTTTGTAGACTCAATTTCTTTTCTCACCGCCAGTGGAAGATCATTTTTTACAATTTTGTAGGCAAATTTTTCCACTAAACTAAAATCATCATATTTTTTGTCTTCATCAATTTTAATTGTATATTTTGTCCTTCCATCATCAGACCTAACTTTAGGCATTTCTTCGTGCTCAATATATTTTGGTTTATTTTTATATTCAGTATATTTTTGCAAGAGAAGATAAGCAATTAATGCCCAGGACAAATACGTAATAATTTTACTCTTATATGTTATCATTTATCGCACTATTATTTACTTATAACATGATAGACTTTTTACATCAAAAAAACAACTTCAACTAATTCGAGGTCAATAATTTCCTATAAAATTCATTACTATACAAACTGTAATAGGTATAGTCATATTATCATTGATTTTAGAATTTTTTGAATATAATTCAACAATTGTAGCTATAAGCGATGCAAAAAACGCAGCTATTAAAAACTTTGTATCCAAATTGTAGATTCTGACAATTAATAGACTTAAGATGCAAGAGGTGGCAAAAAAAGCCATGCTACCCTCAAGACTTTTTCCATTTATTTTTGTTCTACCATATAAAATACCAATTATTGCAGCCATAGTGTCTGATAATATTAAAATAGAAATTGCGAGGTTAAAAACATGCTTTGATGATATAAATAAGCATATACTCATACCAATTAAAGCAAAAGTTAATGCTGAATAATTTTCCTTTTCATGCTCTCTATATATTTGTGCGAGGCCTATTTTCTTAAAAAATTTATGCTCTAGTAAATCGAATTTTATTCTTAATTTATCAATGATAAAAGAAATTGCCAAAAGGAATAAACTAATTATTGTGATTGTCTCTTTATCATAATAATGATAAATTACTGGAAATATTAGGCCTATTAGATGGATACTTTTTCTATAAATTTCAATCGATAGAGGTGAGCTGTTTTTATGTTTCATTTATTTAAGTAGATTATGTTTACTGTCGTGTCAGTTTTATTCATGTTAAGCTTCATACCTTTTGTGGTGCTAATATTATTCATAATTATCAGAAAAATAAATAAAAAAAATTTTAATAAGCGTCTGAAAAACATACAAGAGAATTCACCATATAGAAAGAGCCAAAATAACATAAAGCCTACAAATGACTTTTTATTTTTAGAAAAAGAGGAGCCTAATTTGAACAAAGAATATGCACTTGAACGAGTTGAAAAAATTCATACAAAAGAGCACGACAGAGAAGAAGGAAAAATAGTTGGCGTTGTTGAACCAAAAGGTTTTTGGTCTAAGTTTATTATGAATCAAAAATTAGGATTTATATTTGCAAGAGTAGCTGCTAGTGAAAACAAAGGTGAGGGTTTTTGGACAAATTTAATAAAAGCTCAAGATATATCTCAAGGCAAAGATAAGGGCAAGGGGAGATAAAACTTATTATCTATTTAGGTAAATATTTTAACAATTGGATTGTTATTATCTAATTTACCTAATTCCGGGTGAAAAGTTGTGCAATAAACATTTTGCTGCTTAATAAAAATAGGGTTACCATTGAATGTGTCTAAAATTTCTACTTTTTTGCCACAACTTACTATAGCAGGAGCACGTATCATAAATGCTTCTTTATCATAATCAGTCTTTATCAATTTGCTGTTAATTTGCCTTCCATAAAAATTTCTCTCTATTTCTATATCTATGAATTCAAATCCATTCACTCTTATAGATTTATATTTGGAAAGCAATATTGCTCCAGCACAAGTGCCAAGTATAGGCTTTTTTGTTAGGAAAAATTCATGGATTTTTTTGTCTAACTGATTATTGACACAGTAATCATACTGAACAGAACTCTCCCCTCCTGGGAGAATAATACCATCTGATTTCGAAAAATCAGTATCTGCGAAAATCTTTAAAGTTTTATAGCCAAGTATTTCCAAAGCTTTCACAAATAAATGTCCAGCACCTTGATAAGCAAATACACCTATTGTTTTCATTTCATGGATTCTCCAAGATCCTCTGATATTTCAGCTAATTTTCTAGGGTCCTTCCAATGATTAACGGCTTCTACAATCGCTCTTGCTCTTTTTGCCGGGTCTTCACTTAAGAAGATACCACTTCCCACAAATATAGATTCAGAACCCAATTCCATACATAGCGCTGCATCTGCTGGAGTAACTATTCCACCTGCTGCAAAAAAAGGAACTGGTAACTTTTGATCGATACGTATTTTGTCTAATAGAGAATTTTGAATTCTCATTTCTTGGGCTTTTATCTTGATTTGAGAAGAATCCAGACCCTTTAAATTATAAATCTCTCTCCTAACAGCTTTTAAATGATACACTGCTTCAGCAATATTTCCTGTTCCTGCTTGCCCCTTACACCTAATTAACGCAGCTCCTTCTTCAATTCTCCTAAGAGCCTCTGCTAAATCACGACAGCCACAAACAAAAGGAATATTAAATTTGGTCTTGTCTATATGATCTTCTCTATCAGCAATAGTTAGTACTTCACTTTCGTCAATACAATCAACTTCTAGAGCTTCAAGAATTTTTGCTTCACTAAGATGCCCTATACGGCACTTAGCCATAACTGGTATTGAAACGGCTTCTTGAATCTTTTTGATCATCGAAGGATCGCTAGCTCTTGCTATTCCACCATCTCTAATAATTATTGCCGGCACTCTTTCAAGAGCCATCACTGCTGTAGCACCTGCATCTTCCGCAATTCTCGCCTGCTCAACGTTCATTACGTCCATTATCACTCCACCACAAAGCATATTTGTAAAGGCTATCTTCGGATCCATTTTTTTAAATCAATGCATACATTATTGCAATGTAATTTAACAACATATCTCACGATATTCAAGGTATATTTGTATTAATTTTTTTGATAAATAAAAAACAATCTTTACATAAGATGAATCATATAATAGCTTATTACTAAAATAGCAAATGTGTGCAAAATGAAAAGATTTTTAGGTTTGGTGC
This sequence comes from uncultured Alphaproteobacteria bacterium, assembly GCA_903887235.1. Classification (GTDB taxonomy): domain Bacteria; phylum Pseudomonadota; class Alphaproteobacteria; order Rickettsiales; family Midichloriaceae; genus Aquirickettsia. Next base: position 8,271 of record CAISOX010000105.1, read on the forward strand.
TTTTGTCAGTACTTATTGGATGTAACACTGTTGAAAACAAAATTGACCACTTTTTCGATAAAAAATCAAGCGAGAATCCTAAACTTGTGGCTCTGCCTTCGAAAAATCCATTAGAGGTTAAGATTGCTGTTTTTCTACCTCTATCTGGCAAATATCAACGTCTAGGTCAAAGTATTTTAGACTCTATGCAATTAGCCATTTATGAGCTTGGTGCTGATAATATAACCTATAGAGCAATTGATGTAGGTAGTGATTCTGTTAGCGCTGAAAAAGCAATGGATACTGTTAATCTCGATGATATAGATATAATTCTTGGACCAGTATTTAAGGATCAAGCAGAGATCGTTTACAAGCAAGCAAAAAAGAACAACATCTTGATGATCACATATTCTAATGATCTAGATTTGATGAACATACAAGGTCTTTATATATTTGACATAATTCCTAACCAACAAATCAAAAAAGTAGTTCAATATGCAAGTAGTAAACAGTATTCTAACATTTATTCAGTTGCACCTAAAAATAAATATGGAGATTTTGTTGAAAAAACATTATTGGAAAATAGGGGAGCTGATCATTATAATGTTAAAAAGGTTTCGCTTTATACAGCTTCTAATTTACCAGTTGTAAAAAGATTTACATTAAGTGATGCTATATTAGGCACAAAAAGCTCTATAAAATATGATGTTTCTAATAAACTACCAGGATTTGGTCACCCTGCTATTCTTCTTCCAGAACAAAATAATAATCTAGTTAACGTAATTAATCAGTTACAATTTTTACACAGTAGTAGCGATTCTAAATACAAAATTTTGGGAATTGGAGATTGGAGTCAATATTCACTTGCACAAAACATCGTCACCCAAAAAGCTTGGGTAGCTGATATACCTCACAAACTACTTTCTGAATTTGAATCTCGTTTCCAGGATAATTATAAATATGCCCCTCCTAGGATCGCAGCAATTGCTTATGATTCAATAATGTTAATCTCAGCTATCATTAAAAAAGCAAATAATGGAATAATTTTAAAATTTGAGGATCTTGAAAGAACTGATGGCTATCAAGGTATGACTGGTGCATTTAGATTAAAATCAAATGGGGTTAATGATAGACTCTTCGCTGTATATGAATATGAAAGGGGTACTATGAAACAAATTTTAGCTGCAGATAGTGGATTTTAATATTAGATTTTATATTACTACTTACTCAATTCTTTAGGCGCACTCTGTTTTAATTGAGTTTGATTAGAATGATATAGATTCAAAAATTTTTCGTATTGCTCGCTTAGTATTAGATTAAAATTTTCAGCTAAGAAGTTAAGTGTAGCATTAACTTGATCAAGTTCGCTCTCATCAAATTTGTTTAATACATAATTCGTAACCATAGAGGCTAAAACCGGTCTCCCGATGCCAATTTTTATTTTATTATAATTTTTACCAACATATGAATCTATGGACCTCAAACCATTATGACCCGCATCCCTACCCCCCATTTTTATTTTAATTTTACCTACTACCAAATCTAAATCATCGAAAATAATGAATATATCGCTCAAAGGTATTTTATAAAAATTCACAATTTTACTGATAGGAATTCCTGAATTATTCATAAACGTCATAGGCAGAAAAAATATAACATCCTGATTAAAAATTGTAGCCTTTGCTATCTTTCCGTCAAATTTATCCTGAAATTCCGAAATTTTGAATTTTTTTGCAAACACCTCTATTGCATTAAATCCTAAATTATGCCTTGTTTCTTTATATTTAAAACCAGGATTACCTAACCCTATTACTAATTTCATTCTGAATTAATCAAATTATTTGTTTTAAATGAAAAATAATCATTGTGCGAAACTATTATGTGATCATGCACAATAATATTTATAGCCTTTAAAGCTGTTATAATCTTATTCGTAATTTCTATATCTTGTTTAGATGGAGATATATCTCCACTTGGATGATTATGCACCAGAATAACCGCAGATGCGAAATACATTAATGCATTTTTCACAATCTCTCTTGGATGTATAGCTATTCTATCAACAGTACCAGAATCAATCATTTGTTCGTGGATTAATATATTTTTCGAATTTAAGTAAAGTATTTTAAAATGTTCAATTTTTTGAAATCCCATAGTTAAATTACAATAATTTATAACAGAACTCCAATTATTAAGTATATGAAATTTTTTATTTGAGTCACTAGGTATATGCAAACGACTAAATAAATCTTTTAATAATTTAAAGTATATCTCAGCCGATTTGCCTAAACCTTTTACTCTATTTAACTGACTATATTCGGCATTGATTACTCCAGCTAAACTTCCAAATTCCTTCAATAGTGATTTCGCCACCAGCTTGGTATCTTTAATTGGTATAACATTAAATAACAACATTTCTAATATTTCATAATCCGGCAAAGTTCTTATCGGCGATTTATAAAATCTATCTTTTAACCTCTTTCTGTGTCCATGTTTATTCTCAATTCCTTCCATTATCAATCATTACCTTCCCATAAATTGATATACTTGCTTTTACTTATACTCAATTAATCTTTATTAATCTCGTTTTATTTTATTCTCTTCGTACTAGTTCAAGCAACTTATTTGTATAATTAACATAATCAGAATTAATTTTTATACTCAGAAATTCAATTTCTAAATTTTTTACAACAACGTATTCAGAACAAGATTCAGCTTATAATGGCATATTGTCGTGCTTTCTCCATGGTTTTTCAACTTTTTTATTTTCAAGCATTGCTAAATATTTACATATTCTCCATCTAGTTCTGTGAGGTTTTATAATATCGTCTAAATAACCACGTGATGCCGCAACAAGTGGTGATGCAAATTTTTCTTCATACTCATCCACCGTCACCCCCTTTAGTATTTTTACCGCTCCCTTTGCTCCCATAACTGCAATCTCTGTATCAGGCCAAGCCAAATTAATATCACCTCTTAAATGCTTTGAGCTCATAACAATATAAGCCCCTCCATAAGACTTTCTTGCAATAAGGCTAATTTTTGGAACTGTAGCTTCAGCGTAAGCATATAATAACTTTGCACCGTGCTTGATAATTCCTTTATGTTCTTGATCAGTCCCTGGTAAAAAACCTGGCACATCAATGAATGACACTATTGGTATACCAAAAGCATCACAAAACCTTATAAATCTTGCAGCTTTTATTGATGCATTGATATCTAAACAACCAGCTATTTCCATTGGTTGATTTGCTATAATACCCACAGGTCGCCCTTCAAATCTTGCAAATCCAACCATAATATTTTTTGCATAATTTTCTTTTATCTCAAAATAATCACCCTCATCAACTACTTTTTCAATGAGTTGCTTCATATCATAAGGTTTAGTATTATCTTTTGGCACTAAAGTTTCCAAGGACATCTCAATCCTATCTGCAGGATCGTTTGTTTTATAGGTTGGTAACTCTGCTACATTTGAAGATGGTAAAAAATCGAAAAGCCTTCTTACCATTTGCAGGCACTCTATATCATTTTCTGCGACATAATCAATAACACCACTTTTTTTCATATGAACCTGTGCTCCACCAAGCTCATCATGCGTTACATCCTCATGCGTGGCAGTTTTCACTATGTCTGGTCCCGTCAAATACATATATGAGGTCTGATTAACCATAAATATAAAATCTGTTAATGCTGGAGAATATACTGCTCCCCCGGCGCATGGTCCCATTATTATTGAAATTTGAGGTATCACTCCTGAAGAATCTACATTCCTTTGAAAAATTTCTCCATATCCTTTTAGGGAATCTACACCTTCTTGTATTCTTGCTCCTCCTGAATCGTTTATCCCAATAATAGGAGCCTTTAATCTCAGAGCTAAATCTTGTATCTTAGTAATTTTTTTTGCATGCATTTCACCTAATGAACCACCTATAACAGTAAAATCTTGACTAAATACAAAAACCATTCTCCCATTAATAGTGCCATAGCCAATAATAACACCATCTCCTGGAAAAATTTTATCTTGCATACCAAAATTTTGGCACCTATGTTCAATAAAAGCATCCATTTCCTCAAATGAATCTGGATCTAACAAAATTTCTATTCTCTCCCTGGCAGTTAATTTGCCAGATTGGTGCTGTTTATCTATCCTCTCTTGTCCGCCACCTAATCTTACCGCTTGTATTTTTTCATTTATTTTCTCGTTAATTTTTTTATGTTGCATAACTCTGCCATATATTAATATTGTGCATATACTAATAAAAAAATAATTCTTTGACAATGTTTTGAAAATTATCGTATAACAAATAGCTATTAAATATATGGCTTCACTATATTTTTGGGCTTCAAGTGATACAAAATTAATTAACTTTTTTTAATGAATATATTTACGCATTTTAGAAATATACTATTTACTGATATTGAATCTATTTATCCAAAAACTATAGAAAGTGATGATGTTAAAGTTGAATTTCCAAATAATCCTGAATACGGAGATTTGTCATCTAACATAGGAATAATTATTGCTAAAAAAATAAAAGCCAATCCTAAAGATATTGCTGAAAAAATATTGAAGGTCATTAGCAAAAATGAATATATAGATGAGGTCACAATTGCAGGAGCTGGATTTTTAAATATTAAAGTAAAAAAAAGCTTTTGGTATTTATTTTTAAAGCAATTAGTAAATAGTGACCATGATTACCCTAAAATAAATATTGGCAAAGGTGAAAAAGTAAATATAGAGTTTGTTTCTTCCAATCCAACAGGTCCACTTCATTTGGGACATGCTAAGGGAGCAGTTTTTGGCGATGTGATTGCAAATTTACTTTTAAAATGTGGTTATGATATTACTAAAGAGTTTTACATTAATGACGCAGGCAATCAGATTAATAATTTAACCAAATCATTAAAAATTAGATATAAACAATTGCTTGGAGAAAAAATAGAATTAGAGGAGAATTGTTACCCTGGGGAATATCTCATAGAATTAGCAAAAAATTTACATGAAGAAATTAGAGATGATACAAATAAACTAAATGATGAAAATTTTTTAAATAATTTTGCTGTTGAAAAAATATTAAAAATTATTAAAAATGAACTCCATCATCTTGGTGTCTATCATGATAATTTCGTTTCTGAGAAACAATTGATACTACAGAATAAAGTTAAGCATTGCATAGATTTTTTAAAGGAAAGAAATTTACTCTATCAAGGTACGCTGGAAAAACCAAAGGGTGAATCAAGCGATGATTGGGAACCAAAAGAACAAACCTTGTTTAGGTCAACAAATTACGGCGATGATATTGATAGAGCTGTTGTAAAATCCAATGGGGAATACACATATTTTGCATCTGACATCGCCTATCACTTAGACAAAATTGAACGAGGATTTAATAACATGGTGTTATTACTTGGAGCGGACCACATAGGCTATAAGAAAAGATTAGTAAGTTCTGTAAGCGCTTTAAGCGATGGAAAAGCTAAATTGGATGTTAAAATTTGTCAATTAGTGAAGCTCTTAAGGGATGGCAAACAAATAAAAATGTCCAAACGTTCAGGAAATTTTATTTCTTTAGAAGAAATATTGGATGAAATTGGTAAGGATGCTCTAAGATTTGCAATACTGTCTAAAAGTTCAGATACGGTACTAGAAATAGATGTTGAAAAACTAAAACAACAAAATAAAGATAACCCTGTCTTTTACGTGCAATACGCATCTGCTAGAGCAAATTCTATTTTAAAAAAAGCTAAAGAAATGCAAATTAATATAGAGAACCTTGTTAAAGAAGAGGTTGATCTATCACTACTTGATAGTGAATATGATTTTAACTTAATTAAGATGTTAGCACTATACCCAAAAATACTAACTTCTTGCCTAAATACTCTAGACCCCCATAAAATTACCTATTATTTATACGATCTAGCATGTAAATTTCACCAAATATGGAGCAAAGGCACTAAAGAAGAAAATATAAAATTCATAACCAAAGACAATGTTGAATTAACAAAAGCACGCATTTTATTAGTTCATGCCACTACATTAGTTATTACCTCAGGATTAAAACTCTTAGGAATTAAGGCAGTGGAACAAATGTAATATGAAATAATTCACATACCTCTTTTTGACTCTGTACTTTACCAAATCTCAATTCTTCTAAAGACTATTTATTTCATCCCTCATAAACAAAGCCTAAAGATATATATTTGTAAATTAGCTAAAAGGCTTATGGGACCGACTTTGTTCGACAGAGATGAAACAAATAGAGAAAAATCAAGAGGTATAGTTAAAGAGCAATAAAAATTACAATATTAAATACTAAATTAGCAATTAATCAGTTGTAATAATTTTCGTTTTATGTATATTCGTATACTACTAAAGTGTTTTAGAAATAAAAAGTTATTTTATGAGTACAAAGTTATCAAGTACATTTTTTGCTAAACCCTCGTATGTACAAAACAAGTGGTTGTTAATTGATGCAAAGGATCAAATATTAGGAAGGCTTGCAGCACAAATTGCAAAAATTCTACGTGGAAAGCATAAGCCTTATTTTACACCACATATTAACTGTGGTGATAATGTCGTTGTGATAAATGCAGAAAAGTTAAAATTAACAGGCAAAAAACTTCAACAAAAAATTTACTATAGACACACAGGATTTCCTGGAGGAATTAAACAAATTAAGGCTATTGATTTAATATCAGGGAAATATCCAGAAAGAATGTTGCAATTGGCTGTAAAAAGGATGATGCCCAAAGAGAGCCCACTTGCAAGACAACAACTTAAATGTTTGCATGTGTATGCTGGGGAAGATAACCCTCATGTGGCACAACAACCTGTTTTAATTAACCCTGTTAAGTAATATTATGAGTAATAAAGAAGAAATTGTAAAAGAAAGCAAAAAAAAGGAAACTAAAATCAAGGTTGCGTCTACATCAAAACCTAAAACCACATCTAGTTCTATTACTAAACCAGCTTCGCCAAGTAAAGTGGTGATTTCTGAAAAAAAAGAAATCAAAAAACGAATAGATGTTGATAAGATATATGCTACAGGAAAAAGAAAAACTGCTGTTGCAAAAGTTTGGATGATAAAAAAGGGTTCTGGTAAAATCACAGTAAATGGAAAAAGCATTATAGATTATTTCAAAAGGCCTATTTATAGGATGATCATCAATCAACCTTTTGATATCGTTAAAGCACAAGGTGTTTATGATATAGAATGTCAAGTTCTTGGAAGTGGTTTATCTGGTCAAGCTGGAGCAATAAGACATGGTATAAGCAAAGCATTGAACCAAATTAGTGATGAATATCATGGCACACTAAGAAGTGGTGGATTCCTTACTAGGGATAGCAGAAGAGTGGAAAGAAAAAAATATGGACAGCCTAAGGCTAGAAAGAAATTTCAGTTCTCTAAAAGATAATCAATTAGTATTTATTATTATATTAATCTATAAGCATTCTGGTTTTATTGTTGTTTTAAAGCGAAATGCATTAAATATAGTGTTATTTTAAAATTAATTAATTGTGTTTACACTATTCATGCAAAAGTGTATACATTATTTCCTCATTTCTAATATTATTGATTAGTTATATGTTATTTAATAAACATAAAGAAAGTCATATCTTTTTTATTGTTATTGCAACAATTTCAGTATTTGATCTTGCTATATTCTTCTATTTACCATTACTTTCAAGTATCAGGCGAGAATTCCAAGTTGATGAATCACTGATTCAATTCAGCGCAGCTGTTAACGTTTTTGGAATTGGCGTGTCTTCTATTATTTACGGCACATTATCTGATGCATGGGGTAGAAAAAAATTGGTATTATTTGGGATAGTTTGTTTTGCAATCGCTTCTTACTGCATATCATTAGTTAACTCAATATATGTACTATTTATTTTGAGATTTATTCAAGGATTAGGAACAGGAGTATCATGGTCAGTTGGAAATGCTATAGTACATGATATTTATAAAGGTAAGATGTTTGAAAAAGCAATTATCACTCTTCATATTATTATTGGATCAATGCTTGTTATATCACCAGCATTGGGTGGATACATTGGAAATATTATTGGTTGGAGACATAGCTTTCAACTAATGGCATTTCTTGGTTGTATATTGTTTGTATACTGCATATTTTTATTGCCAGAAACTTTGCAAAGTAAAAAAACGACAATTAATATTAAAAAAATTTTAGCCAACTATTTAACGCTGTTCAAAAATACCACGTATACGAAATTTTTAACAATCAAGGTGTTGATGGTTTCCATTGCATTTGTAAATGTCACAAATTTACCCTTACTATTTGTTGAAACATATAATACAAGTGTTGAAAACTGTGGGTTATTAATAGCCTTAGGTGCTTCAATGTTTGTGATTGGTGGAATGATGTGCAATAAATTAATAAACTACTTTTCAACATACAACATAATAAAGCATTCTCTGTATTTCATTATTCTTAGTAGCGTTATTTTAATAATTGGTGAACAGATTGGGTTTTTAACTGCAATAAACATCCAACTAATTAAAATTCCATATCTCCTAGGAATTGCATGCATTTTTGGTAATGCCACTCACAGGATAGTCAGCGCAATACCAGAATTATCTGGGAGTGCCTCAGCAATTATGATAACACTTGAAATGTTTATTAGCTCAATTGGAGTAAGATTAGTTAGCGTTTTTTACGATACCACAATTTATCCAATGGAAATATACGCAATTATTGCAACATTTATATCAATAATTACACTAACCAAATTTCATGGACAAAATAATGAACAATGAAGTAATGAATAAAATTAATAATTTTATATCATTTGCAAAACCTTATTCCCTGACTAATACCAATTTTGAATGCAGTAGTATCTTGACCATAGATTTGTAGCCTGATAGTTTTAGGTGCCATTATTTATTTATTCCATGAATGCAGTAAAATTAAATTTAAATTTTCCCAAAGAATTAGATACAATATTTAATATTATTTCTGAGGCAGAAGGAGAGTGCAGATTGGTTGGTGGGTGCGTAAGGGATTATTTAATTAACAAAACGCCAGTAGATTTTGATATTGCAACAAATTTAGTCCCTGAAATAATAATAAAAATATTTCAACGAAGCGATATTAAGGTTTTTCCAATTGGAGTTGAGCATGGGACTGTTTTGGTAATGATTAACGGATTTAATTTTGAGATAACAACATTAAGGAAAGATGTTAAATGTTTTGGTCGACATGCAGAGGTTCAATTTACAAATGATTGGAAGGAAGATGCTGCAAGGAGAGATTTTACAATGAACGCTATGTCAATAACTCCAAATGGAGAGCTATATGATTATTTTGATGGTCAGGAAGATTTAGAGCAAAAAAAGATTAGGTTTGTTGGAAATCCAACTAAGAGAATTGAGGAAGATTATTTAAGAATATTACGATATTTAAGATTTTTAGGCTATTTTGGTTTAAAAAACATAGATAATGCAAGCTATAAAGCCTCTATAAAAAATATCCAAAACCTAACATACATATCTAAGGAAAGAATTAGGAGAGAGTTACTAAAATTACTTGCATCTCAATTTGCCAAAGAAGTAATGATAAAATTAGTAGACGAAAATATTTTTCATTATATTGGACTACCTTCAATTACTATTAGCAGCAAATTACTTCAAAAAATTAGCTTTAAAATTGATGATTCATTGGTGAATTTAGCTACACTATGTAACTTAAGCACCACACAAAATGCTAATAAAGTCACTCAACTGAAGAATAATCTACAACTCTCCAACAAGGAATATAAAGAGCTCAATTGCCTTACTTCATTTGCTAATCAACAAAAATTTACAGATTATCACCACTATAAGTATTGGTACGAATATGGTAAAGATTTGTATCTAAGATTTTTATTTGTAGTGAATAATATCACTGAAATTAATGGGTATGAGAAATATTTACATGAAGTATTAAGTGGTGATGATTTTATTTTTCCACTTAACGGCAGGGATTTGCAAAATCTTAACATTGCTGGTAAGGCCATAGGAGACGCAATAAAGAAAGCTAAAGACTATTGGCATACCAACAACAATATGCCAAATAAATTAGAGCTTATAAACTATTTAAGTAAAAAATAATATTTTTTTCAATTTGTTAACTAAATTGTAACACTTCATGAATATAATAAGAAACTTAATTAAAAATCTAAGAAAAAGTTCATATATTAAAGTGGTGCAATAAATATACTTAGCTCGTACACCCTCAGCAACTTAACTTGCTTTAAAAAATCATTTACATAAACTCACGCATTGGAAAAAAAGAATTACCCTCCTCTTTGAGCCCCTCTTTGAAATACATCTGTTTTGCTTGGCTCATTAATCATAGCAGTGAATGGTCTTTCAGGCACCTCCCTCCTTTCAACACTACTTACTTTCGTAAATGATTCTGTTTGTGCTTTTACGAATTCATCTACAGCATCTTTTCTCACCTCTTGCTTTCGTACAAGATCATGATTGCTAACACTAGGATCGATTTCTGGGAAATATCTATTTTTATCCGTGCCTTTTATTGGCCTAAATTGAGTAGGTTGATCAATTATATATCCTTGAGATAGATCTTGGCTTTCTATAGTTGGGGAAATTTCTTTTACAGATAATTGTTTTTCATGGCTTGGTTGTTGAAAATAACTCTTTATTCCATCAACACTAATGTTATTCCAAAAAGATAATTTTTCATCATATAAATAGCCACATGTAAAACCAAAGACCCCGGCAGCAAAACTAGTATTTGCCATTATAATTGAGCCTGCAATAAAACCAAAGCTAGCTGAAACTGGATTTAGCATCAACACTACACCAACTGCAAGTGCAGCAAAAACAAGAGCGCAAATAAATTTATTTTTGGTAGGCCATATTTTTTTAAAGCTCTCTTCTCCCTTTTGAATGCTTACAGCATAAATTTCTTCCGGCCTCATACCAGTTTTTTTATCCTCATCATAGTCCTTAAGCTGATTATAAGCGAAAACTCCGCCATATAGTCCCCCAGCTGCTGCTCCACACAAAAGCGTCCCTGCAAACATATTGCAGCCACTTCCTAAAGAAGACAATCCAACATATGTTGCAACAGCTCCCAGACCAGTTAATGTCCCACCTATAATTTTTTTTGCGTAACTTTGCTCAGTAAAGCCGTCTTTAAGAATATTAACACCTGCGTAGGTGCCAAGTGCTCCCCCAACCATTAAACCTATACTAGATGGAGATATTAAACCGGTCGCAGCGCATAACGTTGCCGCAACAGGAATAGCATTAATTCCAGATTCCAAGCTTCCAGCTCCAGTTGCAATAGCAATTGCTCCTAATTCTGCAAGCTTATCGCCTAATTGATTACTAATATATCCTTGTTCTTTAAAATACCCATCTTTTATAGCACGTAATGCACTATCACTCACTAAACCTGCCACTACAGCGCCTGCCATCCCTGTAAAAGGACCAGATAAAGTATATCCAGCACCACCTCCAATCACCGAAGAAAGCAAAGCGGCACCAATTCTTTGGCATTGAAATCTATCATTAGTACCATCATCATTATTCTTACAATAACCATAAGCACTTCTACCAAATAATTGCTTCTGGATTAAATGTTGTTCTTTTTGAAGCTCAATTAGGGCTTCTGCGCCAATTGCATCTCTAAAGTTAACATCTAAAAGCAATGTATCGTAATCAAATTTCATTCCGGTGCAATCAGCTCTTTCCATATGGCACATTGGCAATTTCGCTCCAGATAAGTCCATATTTCTTGCCATCGCATCACTAAAATCACACGCTACCATTTCTGCAAATTTCGCATTAACCTGATTTAATGTCGCTTTTTGAAAATTTGCTTTATAAGCTGATATATTCTCCAAAACCGCCTCAGTTAAATTCGCATTTCTGAGATTCGTTTCTGTTAAAATGGCTCCAGATACATCCAGTCTTTCTCCTTTGATGCTTTCCATAATAGCATGTGAAAAATCAGCTTGATGAGCGTGCACATCCTGCATATTCGCTTTTTGAAAATCAGCAAACTTTGCATTTACATCATCCATTATTGCACCAGAAAGCTCTGCTAATTCTAACTTAGCTGATTCAAGATCAGCATGTGATAAATCTACACCTTTGGCTTTAATTTTTTCTAAAATAGCTCCTCTTAGGTTGGCATATTTTAAATTCGCATCTTCTAAGATCGCTTCAGTAAATTTTGCTTTATTTGCGGTAATACCTTCCATTACGGCACCAGTAAAGTCTGCATGCGAAAAATCACCCTCTAGTACTGCTTCTTTAAGATAAGCTTTTCTCATCTTTACATATTGTGCATCAACGTATCTGAGATTTACTTTTTGCAAATCTGCCCTATCAGCTATGGCCGACTTTAAACTTGAATGCTCAATATTCGATCCTGTTAAATCTGCCGAATATAGTAATGCTCCTTCAAAATTTGAGTTATTAAATCTGCTATACATCATTCTTACTCTTGGCATTAAGGCTTCTGTAAAGTCTACTTTATTGCCAGATATTCCAATTAAATTTGCATCTGTTAACTCAGCTTGAGCAAAAGAACATTCTTTTAGAACCGCTGTCTCAAAACTAGCACCTTTTAAATTAGCATTATTAAAATTGCAATTTTTAAATGTAGCTGAGGCAAAATTAACCCCACTTAAATCTAAATTAGATAGGTCTAGCCCAATTATAGTTTGATAACTTTTACCTTCATAAAAAAAATCTGCTACAGGAATTATGAGCTTAGCCGGATTTTTCTCCTGAGCTTGCTTTAAAATGTCTTGATTTTCTGTTTTAGCGGATAAAAATTCATTAAATGAAGGTTTATTTCCACTATTTGAATTTACAAATTCTATATAATCTTTTAAATCCCCCTGCGTTGCCTCTAATCTAATTTTTATCGCATTCGCTTGCTCAGCATTTTTTGGTAAATATGTAGGGTCATAACTTGCTGTTTGTAGCTCAATTATGTACTCATTTGCTATGACAAATAAGGCGCCCTCAATAAGCTTTTCGTACTTCTTTTGAATTTCTTTAGTACCCTCTTGAATCTCGGCATTTAATTTTTCCTGCTCTTTAGTTGTACCCACAAAGCTTCTCGCCCACGCAACATAGCTTTGATTAGATAATTTCTCTTTTGTGAAACGGCTTATTTCATCTTCACATTCAGATTTCAAGCGACGCTCTGCTTCTCTTTCTCTCTTAGTTCTTTCTATAGAATCATCAAAAGAATCATCATAATCTTCAGGAGTTCTTTTATTAGATGGCAAAGGATTTTTATCCTCTGCTTCTATTCTAAATAATTTAAGCATCTGCATACTCTGTGCATCTGAGTAGTCTAATTTGACTGATTCCAACAATCTGTCGCCCTCTCCATCAGGTAATTTGCCATCCGCCAATAAGTAACCTCGGAATTCGCAATTTAATTTTGACCCTCTAAAATCAACATTAGATAAATCACACCCAGAAAAAATAACATTTTCGTTAAATACACAATCCCTAAATATTGCTCCATTAAGTGATTTGTAAAACCTCACATTTGAAAATATAGAGCCAGATAAATCAGCGTTACTTAATTTTAGTGGATCTTGTTCATAATATTCTTCGATAAAATTTCTGCCCTTAAGACCTTTCATCTTATTTTTATAGTCTGCCGATCTACTACTGATTCCCAATTCTTTGGCAATATCTTCTACATTGTCTACATATTGACCAACTATTCCATAATCCTCACTGATCTCTGCAACTATAATTTTCTCCTTATATTTCGGATCCCTACCTTCAAATATTTTTTGCAAATACTCATTTAAACTACCACTTGCACGCTCATCACCTATTTCTCCATTTTTAATTTTTTTATGCTCTACAACATAATTTATTAATAAATCTAAATTTTCCGGTACTGGCTTACCATCTTCTACCATTCTGGCTTGCACATACTCATATATAGATCCTTGTGCTCTTTCATCTGCTTCAAGCCCAAAAGTAAATTTCGTTACTTCCTCTATATATTCATTAACATATTTGTAATAATCCTCTCCAAAGGAAATTTTAACAATTTCAATAGATTCATCTAATTTTCTACTTTCTTGCTCTAAACTTGCATAGGTCTGCTCAATTTTAGTCTTAGTCATATTACCAATCAAAAAATTATTAACTTATAGTAACATTTGCGTTTTCTAAAAACACTTATTTTTTAATAGCTTCAACACCTTTTTTAGTTGCTGCCTCTTTCTTTTTCGGTCTTTTTATCTCTGTTTTTTTATCTTTAATTTTTTCCAGCATTAATCTATTATCTTGGGCCAATTTTTTCACTACATCAAATTCTTCCCTTGTGACAAAATTCATTTTCTTTATTAATTTTTCAATCTGCTGAGTTATATATTCAGCTATTTCATTTTTAACATTAACAGCTCCAGTGAATGTTGAACCTGCAAGCTTTGCAAGATCATCTAATATTTTGTTGTCTTTTTTCATTTTTTCAAATATTGGTTCTACTTATGTAAATATAATTTATCACGTAAAAAATAATGTTTGCAATTCTTTTTCCAAATATTGATCCTATTGCTATAAATTTAGGAATCATATCTATTCGTTGGTATGGGATATCATACGTAATAGGAATTTTTCTTGGGGCTTATATTTTGCAAAAAATAGAAAAAAAATTTAAAATTGCTAACCTTAATTCCAAAGATTTAGAAAATTTACTTTCATATATCATCATTGGCATAGTTATAGGTGGCAGACTAGGATACATAGCATTCTATACTCCTGATACCATATTAGAAGATTTTTGGGAGATATTTAAGATTTGGCATGGAGGAATGTCATTTCATGGAGGATTAATTGGAGTTATTGTATCTATTTGGATATTTTGCTTAAGAACTGGTAAAGTGTTTATGTCAGTAACTGACCTAATTTCTTGTGTTGCCCCAATTGGATTGTTCTTTGGACGCATTGCAAATTTTGTGAATGCCGAGCTTTATGGAAGAAAAACAGATGTTAGTTGGGGGGTTATCTTCCCGTATTCAGACTACCATCCAAGACATCCAAGCCAACTATATGAAGCTATGTTTGAAGGCATAGTATTATTTTTAATAATGTTATGCGCTCTAAATTTTAGGCAATATTTAATTAATAAAAAAACCATCATCACTAAACAAAAAAGTATTTCTGGATTATTAAGTGGAGTTTTTTTAGTTTTTTACTCCATTTTTAGAATAATCATTGAAATTTTTAGGGAACCTGATTCTCATATTGGATATATTTTTGATATATTTTCATTAGGTCAAATCTTATGTATCCCCATGATAATTTTAGGAGTTATTCTTATTTACAGAAAGAAACAATAAAAAGTTGCAACTAAAAATTGAGTGTATTACCTTTTGATATGTAACTACAAATCTATGAGAGGATTAATGACAAAGACTAATTTAACATCACGCATAGCAATTACCACTATAAATAACAATTTGGTAAAGCAATGGCTATTGCAAGTACAAAAAATTAGCATTGAATTGCCAAAGGCAAAACATATGGTGAATTAATATGCATAACTTAAAAAAGGCATTTAAAAATAGCTCACTATTTAATGATGACACCAAATTGTTAAACATATTTTCTGAAAATCACAAAAAAATTGAAGCATACGTCAATATATATAAGAATAATTTTTATGAAAATCTCACCAATACGCTGACCATTGTTTATCCAACTGTTAAAAAGCTGATTGGAGAAAATTATTTTGAAAATCTATGCAAGCTATACATAAAAAATAACTTACCTAAAAAAATAATTTGGTAAATTATGGTGAAAACTTTGCTTCTTATATCAAATCGATTCAATGGTTAAAAAATTTATATTATTTGTCTGATATTGCAAAATTAGACTGCTGCATGAATAAAGTTTACAATTCTAATAAACCATACAAAATTGAGATTAGGAAGGATAACGTTGACTACTTCGATGATTTTAAAATCAAAAATTATATAAGATTTTGTAAATCAAATTATCCTGTTGATTTTATATATAAACTTTGTAATGCAAAAACACGAAATTCAACACTAATAAATTTACCACAAAGAGAGAGTAGATTAGTTGTATTTAAACAAAATCATATGGTTAGGTGTATACGATTAACCCGCTTTGAATATGATTTTTTATTCAATTTCAAAAAACATAAAAAACTTTCAAATATTCAATATAAATACGATTTAGAAGATGACATGAGAGTGCAAAAAATTTTATTAAAAACCCTACGCCTAAAATTATTAACTTATTAACGGAGGTCAACATGCGTGCAAAAAATTTTATTAAAATTATTATCAATTTTACAAAGAACATTGTCCTTACCCTATTCTTATTTTAGTATCGCTAATAAATTCATACGGTGGAATTGCTAAATTTTTAGGAGCTGGCCCTTTTCTAATTCTTCCAGAACTATCATAATGCGAACCATGGCAAGGACAAAACCATCCGCCAAATTCCCCTTTATTTCCAATAGGAACACATCCCAAGTGAGTACATATTCCAATTGTAATTAACCACTCTGCTTTACCTACTTTCACCCTATCCTTATCACTCTGCGGATCTCTTAGCTCTGATAAATTCACATCTTCTGCTTCTTTTATTTCTTCCTCAGTTCTATTAGTAACAAAAATAGGCTTACCCCTCCACATTACTGTGTGAGTATCTCCTTTCTTGATATTTGATAAATCAACTTCAGTACTTCCGGCTGCAAGCACTCCTTTATCTGGCTTTAAAGAAGTAACAATAGGTATCGTAGCTGCAACCGCACCTATACTTGCAACAGCAACTGCACTCATAACAAAAAAATCCCTTCTGGAGGACTTATCTTTGTCATCAGCATTATTTTCTGAATTTATTTTCTTTTGTTTATTATCTACCATATACCTCAGTTACTTAAATACGACCTGAATAAATAGCTTGTAAAGCCCTTAAGCAATAATGACCTATTATCAAAAATATCTAAATGTTTCAATGATTCATTTACTAACCCCTTTAATAAATCTTGCCCACCCTCATTTTCATTGTCTTCAATATCGTCTTTTATCTGATATGCTAAACCTAATTTTTGAGCAAACAAAGCCAATATATCAATATCTTTGCTGTTGGCATTATTCATTATTGCTGAAAATTTACAGGAAGCGATGAATAAATTTGAGGTCTTTAAAATCCTTGTCCTTTTCAACTCTTCTGCACTATATTTTTGCACCTTACAATTTAAATCCAAAATTTGTCCCAATAATATACCTTTAAATCCAATAAGCTTCGCCATTTCGTTAAATATATGAAGCTGAACTTTTGGATCAATAGAAGTATTATTGTCTGACGAAAGAATTTCAAATGCAAGCGTCAGTAACGCATCTCCAGTTAGAATTGCAGTGGATTCTTCAAATTTCTTGTGGCAAGATAAACGCCCCCTTCTGTAATCATCATTATCCATAGCAGGTAGGTCATCGTGAATTAGGGTATAGGTATGAATCACTTCTATAGCTGTAGCCAAATCAACAACATGCTGCGGTATAGTTGTAGAATATATGGAATTTGTTGCAAAAACTAAAAATGGTCTGATCATTTTTCCATCACCAAGTAGCATGTAGTTCATTGCATCAGTAAGAATATTTTGCTCAATTTCACTATTTTTTAGCAAAATTTTTGATATTCTATTTTGCACAATATCGGACGTTATTTTTAAATTATGCTCAATACCAAGATTTTTATCCAATCTACTCATAATCATTAGTAACTCTCCTCAACCATATCTAAAAACTCCTGCTCAGAAATTATCTTAATATTCATCTCTTTTGCCTTATTCAATTTTGAACCAGGATTGCTCCCATAAATAACGTAGTCAGTTGTTTTAGAAATCGTAGATGAAATTTTTGCTCCCATTTTTTTTGCAATACTTTGTGCTTCATCTCGAGAATATTTTTCTAACACACCAGTAAAAATTACATTTTTCCCAGCTAACTGACTATTAAGTTTGTTTTGCACAATGATCACTTGCTTAACATCTATAAAATGTAAAATATCTTTAACGATTTGTGAGTTATATGGATCTTTAAAATATTCTACAAAACTTGTTGCTATTATTTCTCCAACACCATTTACTGCTTTTAAAATTTCTACAGCGTCATCCTTTGCAATCAGTTCCATTACATTATTAATATTTTTGAAGTGATTAGCAAGAATCTCTGCAGTTACGACACCAACATGCCTAATTCCAAGTGAGTAAATAAACCTATCCATACTAATTTTCTTTGATTTTTCAATTGATAAAAATAAATTGTCTACAGATTGTTTACCCCATCCCTCCCATTTTTCTATTGGTTGTTCTAGTGTCTGATTTGCACTTACCAATTTAAAAATATCTGCGGGTAGTTTTACCAGCCCTTCATTATAAAATTGCAATATTGATTGCTTTGATAGCCCCACCATATCAAATGCATATTTTGAAATAAAATGGCATAATTTTTCTATTATTTGAGCTTCACATTTCATCCCACCAGTGCATCTCTTGACTATATCATCACCAAAGCTCTCAATTGCACTTTGACATACTGGACATTTTTCTGGGAAAATAAATGATTTAACTCCATAATTTCTTTTTTCAAATTTTACTTCAACAACTTGAGGAATTACATCCCCAGCTCTTTTAATTTTAACTATATCCCCAATTCTTATATCTTTTCTCAAAATTTCCTCCTCATTGTGAAGAGAAGCTCTGGTGACTAATACACCACCTACATTAATCGGTTTTAGTTTTGCAACTGGAGTAATGGCGCCTGTTCTACCAACTTGAACAAATATATCTTCAATGTGGGTTTCTGCGTATTCAGCAGGAAATTTATGTGCAATTGCCCATCTTGGCGCTCTACTGATATTGCCCATTTTTTCCTGAAGCTCAAAGCTGTTCACCTTATAAACCAACCCATCAATGTCATAATTAAGCTCAGCCCTACTCGTACACATTTCATCATAATAGGATATAATATCTTCTAACTTATCCAAAACAAGCGTGCTTCCATTTATTATAAAACCCAGTGATTTAAATTTCTCCATCATCTCGTGCTGATTATTAAAATCTTGAATTCTCCCTCCCCAAACAAAATAACTCAATCTTCTGTTCCTAGTGACTATAGAATCTAACTGTCGCAATGAACCAGATGCAGCATTTCTAGGGTTAGCGAAAAGTGTTTTATTATTTTTATTATTTTCTTCATTCAATACTATAAAATCTGATTTACTCATATATACTTCACCTCTAACCTCAAATTCCTCATCATAATCAACCTGAATAGGAAATTTTTCAATTACTTTAATGTTATTGGTTATATCTTCACCAATTGCTCCATCCCCTCTGGTTATCGCAAAATTCAATTTTCCATTTTTAAAATGCGCTGAAAAAGACACTCCATCTATCTTTGGTTCACAATATAATTCTAATTTATCGTCTGGCCCATAACCAATTAATTTCTTAATTCTGATTAAAAAATCTGAAATGTCTTCTTCTGAAAACGCATTGCTTAGTGAAAGCATAGGATAGGTATGCCTAATTTTTGCAAAACCTTTTGCAACCTTAGTCCCAACCATCTGAGTGACACTTTTTTCATCACGTAATTCTGGATACAATGATTCAAGATTTTCAAGCTCATTTCTCAATTCATCATATTGCTGATCTGTAATTATTGGCGAACTTTTTATGTAATATAACTCATCCTGCTTCTTTATTTCATTTCTAAGCAATTTTATTCTTTTCCTAACTACAGATAAGTTTAAATCCATAAAATCAAAAGCTAGCACTTAAATTGTTTTAATTATTTATAAAAGAATATAACCACAATATCAATCATATCATCTCTAAAAATAAACTTTAGCTTCAAATAAGTTTCAGTATTATCATTATCACAATTAGTTTGAAAATTGCTTGATCTTCTTTGCCACTTTCCCAATTAAAATTAATTTTCTACTTAGAAAATCATGCGTACTTTCATAATTTGTTGACTCATCAGAAAGCCAATACAATAACGTAGCCCAATATACGCCGGTCAAGAGGCCTCTTTTGGTATAATAATTAAAATCTGTGGACTTGTCATTCCCAGCAGTACGCCAAATTAAATTCATACTTTTCCACGTATAAGGGTATAATTTTAGGTGATTCCAAGGCATAGAATAAAAAGTAATGATCTTAGGTATAATTATTTTATATTTATCCAAAATCTCAAATCTAATCTTCATAGATTCAAAAATTCTAGAGGTAATGCTTTTAACTTCACTTAACTCATTCTTTATTCTCTCAACCATTATTTCATCAATATAATCTCTGAATACTTCAAGAAATTCAGCTCTACCGTTTGGAAATAATAAATTCGCATATTCACTTTGCAGTCCTATGTTTTTGCATGCTTTTGAAATTATATTGATATCAAATGCTTCATAAGGTAATATCTCAATTATCGAAAACAGTACATCGTTTTTAAGTTGCTTGATGTCTTCTGTCATAAGGCTCGTAATTTTTTAATTGATGAATATCACTATAATAAGTAATAATGAAAAAGAATCCAAGTATTATAATTCATAATGATGCAGATTTTGAATCAATGAGAAAAGCAGGGAATCTAGCTGCTTCCATACTTGATTTTATAACAGATTTTGTAAAACCTGGAATCACCACTGATGAATTAAACACTTTGTGTCATGACAAAATTGTTGAAAATGGCGCAATTCCAGCTCCCTTACATTACAGAGGATTTCCAAAATCAATTTGCACTTCAGTTAACCACGTTGTGTGTCACGGTATCCCTGGAGAAAAAAATTTACGTGAAGGCGATATAGTAAACATCGATGTAACCGTCATTTTAGACGGCTGGCATGGAGATACAAGTAGGATGTTTTACGTTGGAAAAAAAATTCCAATTAAGTCAAAAAGGGTAGTTGAAGTCACTTATGAAGCGATGATGAGGGCTATTGAAATTGTAAAGCCTGGTATTCCTCTTTATGAAATTGGTAGGGTAATAGAAGATTATATTAAAAAATTTGGTTACTCAGCAGTGAGAGAATATTGTGGTCACGGGATTGGCAGAGATTTCCATACCTCACCAAGTATTTTGCATTATTATGACGAGAAGAACGACCTAAAATTAAAAAAAGGTATGTTTTTTACAATTGAACCAATGATCAACACTGGGGGGTGGCAAACCAAAATACTTGACGATGGATGGACCGTTATTACTAAAGATAATTCGCTTTCTGCCCAATTTGAACATACGATTGGGGTCACTGGTGATGGCTATGAGATTTTTACAGAATCTCAAAAAAATCTGCACTTTCCACCGTATAATTTGAAAAAATGAATATTAATTTTAAGCAATTAGATTCTTATTTACAGAACAATTCATCGCATTTAAATTTTTTCCTCATTGGAGATGATTTTGGTCAAGTAATTTACGTTACTGAAACCCTGTTAAAAAACTACTTTGATAATAAAGAGCGTCATATTGAAAAAATTGAATGTAGCGCCTTGCAAAAGGATCATTCCTTACTACAAAATCATATGCAATCTCTCCAATTATTTTCTGAAAAAAAGGCTATAATTATTAAAAATGTTGGGAATGCTTTTAAAAAGGAAATACTTGAAATCATTAAAAATAGCAATAACAAATTTTTATTAATTATCCAGGCAGAAAGTCTTAAAAAATCATCTAAAACTTATAAAGATTTTGAATCAATTAGTAAATTTTGCTTTATCAATTGTTATAAATTGGACCTATATGCAACAATACATTTCATAGAAACATTTTTAAAAAAACACGGTATTAAATTTGATACCGAAATAGTAAACATAATCGCCAATTCTTTGCCAGATAATCTGCTATTGATTAACAATGAATTAGAAAAATTAGTACAATATTTAGGACACGAGAAAGAATTAACGGTAGAAATTGTACAGGATGTCGTCTCAGGAACAAAAGAGCTTGTCTATATCAATATATGTCATGCTCTAATTTTTAAGGACAAGAATGGTTTATTGGAGCAACTCGAGAGAATTCAAGATACAAACTTTATTAGTATGATCAGAATTATGCAAAGCTATTTTAGCAAAGCGCTATTCATAAAAAGCAAAGAAAAATATGAAAATAAAAAGGTTGATTTTATAATTAACAGCATGTTGCCTCCAATTTTCTTTAAGGAAAAAAAGATTTTTTTAGATATTTGTAATAAAATTAGCCTCAAAAAGGC
The DNA here is from genome assembly GCA_903887235.1 of uncultured Alphaproteobacteria bacterium. Classification (GTDB taxonomy): domain Bacteria; phylum Pseudomonadota; class Alphaproteobacteria; order Rickettsiales; family Midichloriaceae; genus Aquirickettsia. Next base: position 30,524 of record CAISOX010000105.1, read on the forward strand.
GTTAAATTTTATGGAGGAACTTACAGAGCTTGAGTTAAATTGCAAAAAATCTTTTGCCTCTAATTCACATTTTATTTTTAACCAGTATTTAATCCAAAAAGTTCAGTAGTAAATATGTTTCCAATTTTAGCCGAGTTCTTTGTTAAGTATTTTTCTTTTTTTAATATATTTAAATATATTACCTTTAGAAGTGGAGGGGCACTCTTAACAGCATTTTTAATAATGTTAATTTATGGAGATAAATTTATAAACTACCTCTCATCAATACAAAAAAATGGTCAACCAATTAGAGATTATGGTCCCGCAAATCACTCTATTACTAAGAAAGGAACTCCTTGTATGGGAGGGATTTTGATTATAACCGCCATAATAATTTCGACATTTTTATGGGCTAATATAAAAAACTCATACATTTTGCTGTTAGGTTTTATTCTTATCGCTTTTGGAGTTATAGGCGGAATTGATGATTATAAAAAACTAAAGCATAACAACTCCAAGGGAATGCCTGCTAAATTCAAATTTTTTCTACAATTTATTTTTAGCGCCATTGCAATTGCTTTCATCAACTATCTAAGTGTAGAAGATCAATCAACAACCTTAGTGTTTCCTTTTTTTAAAAATCTAGTAATTGATTTAGGCATATTTTACTTTATATTTGGAATTTGTGTAATAACTGGAACATCAAATGCTGTTAATCTCACCGATGGATTAGACGGCTTGGCTATTGGTCCGATTATAATATCTTCAGCTTTTTTTGCAATTATTGCATACTTGGTTGGTAATATTGTTTTTGCTAATTACTTAAAGCTAATATATGTAAAAAATGCTGGTGAAATGGCAATTTTTTGCTCCTCAATGATAGGCGCAGGACTGGGGTTTTTATGGTATAATGCGCCACCAGCGAGAGTTTTTATGGGTGATACTGGCAGCTTAGCTCTTGGAGCAGTAATTGGCACTATAAGTGCTATTACAAAAAATGAATTGATTTTATTTATCACTGGTTTTGTTTTTGTTTTTGAGGCAATTTCTGTCATATTACAAGTTGGCTCATTTAAACTACGGGGAAAAAGGATATTCAAAATGGCACCAATCCATCATCATTTTGAAAAAGTAGGGTGGTCTGAATCAACCATTGTTATCAGATTTTGGATTATAGCAATTATATTTGCACTTATAGGACTCTCCAGCTTAAAAATTAGATGAAGATAAAAAAAATCCACCCACCTTATGGCGTATATATTATTTCAATAATTTTGTAGCAAAATTCAATAGCAACAGAAAATTTGTGAACATAAAAATAGAAAAAACGATATTTAAATATTTTGTTGCCTTTAACATAATGTGTTGTCCAAAATAACTTACTATAAATAAAGCTGGGAAAGTACCCAAACCAAAGCAAAACATTGAGAAAAAAGATATGAAGACGTTTTGAGAATATGAAGCTGTGATCATAATTGCACTTATTACTAAACCGCATGGTATAAGCCCTAAAATCATACCCATAAATAATCCTTGAATTCCAAAAGGATTTAAACTTAATTTGCTTATTATGCTGGTTATATAGTTTTCTAAAAATTTAAAATGCTTTGATAATTTGTTAAAAAAAGAAACCTGTTTTATTTTTACAATTCTTATAACAGAAATTTTTAGGCAGATAAGAGCAACAAAAATAAGTATAACTCCTGTAATATTTTTAAATATTATACTATCGCTAAATGAACTTGATAAATATTTTGCAAGCAATGCTAAAATTCCATAAGTCATTGCCTTACCTAAGTAATATGGAAGTGATAATGCACAACTAAACTTATTAAAATTATTCAATTGATCTTTTTTTAAATGCATTAATCTCATATTCATCTGCCCCAGAGCTATCGGACCACACATACCTATGCAATGTGTAAAACTACCAATGATTCCATAAATAAACATAGCGCATATAATCGATATACCACTAATTCCTAGTATATCAGAATCCAATATATACTGCACAAATACATTTTGGGATTCATGAGAATGGTGACATGTCATAAATTTATCAAGAAATTACGTATATTTTCTCCCCGGTATTAATGGGTGAAATATATGAACCCTTCCCCACCTTATACTTAATATTATTGAAATCCCCTGTCGCCTTAAAGGTAAGTATCTCCCCCTTAGAGCTAGAAATATATATGACATCATCTGTTGCAATTGGCGAATTCCAGTATCGATTTTTTCTTTTTTCCTTTTCGTCTAAATAATCTATAAGTTTAGCTTTCCAAATGTTATGCCCAGTTTTTAGATCGATTGCTAAAAAAGTATCTTTATCATCAATTGCATAAGCAATGTTATTATGTATATGAATTGGCCTATCGATATTATACTTTTCTCTCCAAGCAACTGCTTTATTTGATAAGTTTAATTTTGATAAATATCCACCTGGTGTATAAAAATACAGGAAATTATCCACTATAAGAGGCTGATATACCGAAATTTTAACATCATTTAATATATTCTCAAAAGAAATATTTCCATCATCAAAATTCCATTCTTCAAAACCTGTGCTCTTGTTTACAATGCTGATAGCTCCATTACCATCTTGCATTATTATTGCATTTTTATAAATTACCGGAGAAACAACATTAACTACACTCACTCCATCAATAATACCTGCTTTATACCACAAAATAGCACCATCTTTTGCATTAATGGAGTATATTCCGTTATTTAAGGTTTGCAAATAAAGTATTCCATTTTCCAAAACAGGATATGCTCTAACTATTTCCTGTAATTTTTGCTCCCAAATGAGCTTTCCAGTTTTGCTATTTAAGCAACTTATAAAGTCTGAACCGAAAGAAGCATATATTCTATCTTTTTCTTGCAAAAGTCCGCCGTTTAGATAATTAGCATAAAAAATGAATTTGCTCCCTGCTTGCTTATTTTTCCAAGTAATTTTGTTATTAGCAATACTGATCCTTGATATAACTCCATTTCTATTCATACCTATATAATAGTCTTTTCCTATGATTGGTTGTGCCACTAAAGGCAATCTTAAAGAATTATCTATATATACTATCTCGTAATTGTTATTACTCGTTACGTCCTTATCAATTTCTGTATTATTTAGGTAATTAGAGTACTGCCATACCACCACGTCATCAAGTTCAAGATTACTATTTATTTTCTTATTATTAACGCAGGCAGATATAGGTAAAAGCAGCGCCAAAAAAACTATAAATTTTTTAACCAACGGTGTGTAATTATACATAAACTTATGTGTAGCAAATTTGTAGCAATTTATATTATTAATGAACTTAATACTTCGTATTATTTTTGTTGTAAAGTCCTAAGTTAAAATGTAGTCTTAAATTTAATTAAGTAGCGATCAATTGATAATGAAAAGAAAGCAGTTTGCACTAGTCGTATTTTTTGTTTTTTTGTTTATTCTTTTTCTACATAAAGAAGCTAAAAGTGCAGATTTCTATGAGCATTGCTTAATGCCTAACGGTTTTGGCACTGGCAATGATAGTGCTAATAGTTTAATTCTTAGCCCTTTGAATAGAGATTGTCAAAAAATATGCCAGAGAGAATGTGAGGCATTTTCTAGAAAATTCAAACCATATAAAATACTTAACCCTACTAGTATTTATGCCGAAACTTTCTCTATAGAATTAAATGAAGATGTCATATTAAACTGTTATTCAAAATGCCAAAAAGGTGGAGATGATAGATTTACATCAAATTATTTTGAAGCATTTCGTGCTAGTTGTGACGACGAAAAAAATCAAAATCAAGATATATTTCAAAAAATTTGTGTAACTAACCCAGATTACAACCCTACTAATGGTTGCGTTTCTTCATTAGCATGCAAACCAGATTTAAAAAAAGGCTATATAAGTTTCTATAAAACTATCCAACAAGATAAAGCAAGCGTTGGAATGATGTGTCAGGGTACTGAAGAGGAAAATGCCTATAATGTTATCGAAACTGGTTTTGAAGCCAAAGCTGGAGATAAATTTTCGTTCAATTTATTGGGTGGCGCAAGCGATAATCAATTATATTTATGTGGTAAGAAACACATTGAAATCACACCTATTTTTGACAACATAGATAATAATAATTGGTTTAAATTAAGGTGGAAAAATAAATACAGTCACAGATTTTTAGCAACTTTAAGCGATGGTCAATTTAACAGTTTGAAAGACCGAAGTGCAGCTAATATCTATTGGAATAATATTGTTAATAATCAATTCACTTATACAAAGACAGGGAATATTATAGATGACCAAAAAGCATTAGATGCATTACAAGCAATATATGGAGCTCAGGAATTTTGGATAAACATTTCAGGAGACAATTATGCACTAAAAAATTCTAGAGCAGGCTGGGGAGCTAAAAATCCCAACTTTTTGGATACAGGTATTTATCTTAGAAATACAGATAATTTAACAATCATTTGGGAAGGAGATTATACGTACAATCAAGATATTCAAGTGATTAAAGTGGGAAATAATGCATCAAATAGCACTTACACAATTAAGAATCCTAACAGGCAAAATAAGAATCCTAACAGGCAAAACATAATCACTGATTGCATTTGGAATCCTAATATTATAGATCCAAGTAAGTGTATAGACAGGTGGTATAAAAATAGTAATTTAGCAATTAAGGATCCATCTGACAATTCGCAATCACCATCTGTAACTTCGCAAGATTCAATTTTAGAAGGGGAATGTTTCAGAAAAGGTGGGGTAAAAAACTTTTCAATTACATCGCCAAACAATAATTCTAGTGACGGTTATAGTTGCAATGCTACAAGCTGTAATCCAGACAAAAGTAATCCGGACAAAAGTAATGATGACATTAAATGTGAATTTGGGTTGCATGGAACGATTATTGATACCGGGGTGGATAAAGAATATCTTAAAGGTAATGTTGATTTAGGAAATGGGAATAATATCAATTGTGCTTGCCCAGATAAAGATGCTAGTGGAGATACTAGTGGAGATACTAGTGGATGTAAAAACGCATATAGCAGTTATCAATGCATAAATAAAGGCACTTTTGATGCTGGGCAAAGTAAATATATACTGCAAGGGAGTTTTAACAATCCAAAGTTTGAGAGCAGATCAAAATTAGAATTAAGACACTTTTATAACAATTATGATGATGCCTCTGGCGGATATTCTTTGTCCATTGATTGGGCTGGGTGCCCTAAATCGAAAATGAATAATATCCAATATACCATTGCAAAAAAGGGATCCCATATAGATGAAAAATGGAAAAAATGGATAGATGTCAACGACAGTATTGTAAAAAAAGATGCAAATAATCCAGATCAAAAAGACTTAGGTTTCTTAGTTATATCTGGATATTCAATTTCGGACGACTGCATTCAAGATTCAAAAGATTGCAAAATCTTTTTGCGCATTAAACTTGAAAAACCAGATGATACAGCTGATCAAGATCTTAAAGAAATCTATAAGTATAATAATACTTTTGGTCAATATTACGTTAATCTAAGTAAAAAAGGTGACAGCCCAGTGTGCAAAAGTGGCGGGTTAATTTATGACACAATGAAAGACATAAAAGCCGTATTAGTTGGCAAAGATAACTCAGGTAATAATTCACATTTGAAATATGATATTAAACTAAACAATCGTGGAGATGTAACAAACTTTAAAGAAGTCGACTTTAAAGAAGTCGGAGCCGTGGGAGTTGTTTATTCCGGATTTGTTAAGAAGGCTGCATACGTTATTAAAATTATACTAGTACTTTATTTAGTGTTTTTTGCAATTTCATACATGCTCGGGCTAGTGGATTATACAACACAGGGATTTATAAAATACCTTATGAAATTTGCAATAGTTGCATTCCTTATTTCAGACACTAGCTGGAATTTTTTTGGAGGATATTTGGTATCTTTTTTTATCGATGGAAGTATTGAATTAGTTGCCAGATACTCAGCATCATTTTTGAAAGCTGTGGCTAGTAATCAAGAAACCTGCGAAACAATGATAATTGGAGATCCATTTGTAATATTTTCTATATTTAACGGCCCTATTTATCAATTTATTGCAGCTGATACCTGGTCAAGAATTTGGGCTATATGTACTAATGGCTTACTTGGATTCGTTACGGCATGCTTTTTGATTTTCGCTATTTTTCACTATTTTATAGCAATTGTAAAAGCGACTGTAATGTTTATGTTTGCTATCATTATTAACTCCATCTTGATTGTTACAGCACCTGTATTTATAGTTTGTATTTTATTTGAAAAAACTAAACAGATGTTTGATTCATGGGCAAAAAACCTATTTTCATATGCATTGCAACCCCTTTTTGTATATACTTCTATTATAATTTTGAACTATATAATTACAATTTTGATTTATTATATTTTCAATTTCACTGCTTGCTCAACTTGTCTAGTAAGGGTGGACTTGGGGCCTCTATATAATGAATGTTGGGTTTCTGGTTACAATAGCATGCTAGATATTCATTCACCACCAAATGAATCTGGTACTGTAAGTATTTATTCAGCATTTGCATCTTATGCAATGACATTTATTGGTGGCTTAGTCATTTATTTAGTTGCCAAAGGAATGTCAGAATTTTCCTCTTATATGTCTGGAATTGCATCTTGGATAGCAACTGGTAGCCCAATGAGGCATATGAGTATTGGAACTGTGGAAGATAGTGCATCTAAATTCGTAGAAGCAAAAGCTAAGCAAGCTGCGATAGCTGGAGCAACTGCAGCTGTGGCAGTGGCAACAGCTGGAGTAGGAATGGCGGCTGGTGGGGCAGGTGGTGCTGGTGGTGCTGGTGCTGCAGGTGGTGGAGTCACAGGTGGTGGAGTCACAGGTGGTGGAGTCACAGGTGGTGGAGTTACAGGTGGTGGAGTCACAGGTGGTGGAGTTACAGGTGGTGGAGTTACAGGTGGTGGAGTTACAGGTGGTGGAGTTACAGGTGGTGGAGTCACAGGTGGTGGAGTTACAGGTGGTGGAGTTACAGGTGGTGGAGTTACAGGTAACACTACTTCAAAAGTATCTGAAAGAATTGCAGAAAATCTTAAAGATAAGTTAAAAGAGAAAGCAATTGATAAATTAACGAAAGATGATGATGACTAATAGCGATTAAATTACTAAAAAAATTAAATGTAATAATTATCTTGCAAAACTTTTGTTCTTGTTTTATTTTTCGCTTAGAAGCATTAATGGGGGCAGAATATTTGCTAAATTGGTCAGGTCTGAAAAGAAGCAGCCATAGCTTAGATTTCTGGGTCTCATTTTGCTTCTTCTGATTTTTTATATTCAACTCAATAATAGAAGAAAATTGCTAAAATTAATCAAATCCAAGCTCTAGAGTAAATGTTAAATAATCATCAATATATTAAGATCAATTTAGGAAATATTCAGAAAAATTATTTAAAACTCAAATCCACTATAAATTCAAAAAAAACAATATGTTCCGCGGTAGTAAAAGCAAATGCTTATGGATTAGGAATAATTCAAATAACTCAAGCATTAAATGATGCAGGTTGTAAGGATTTTTGGGTGACAAATTTAGAAGAAGCATATTTGGTTAAAGGTAACTCTCAAAAATCGAGAATTTACATCTTTCAAGGCGTAAATAGTGAGGAAGAATTAGCTATTATTGAAGAAAATAACTTTATACCGGTAATAAGCGATAAAACACAGTTAGAATTAATTAATCTTCATTCAAAAAAAAGACTGAATATTATTTTAAATTTTGATACAGGAATTGGTCGTGATGGTTTTCAAATGGAGGAAATTGAATTATTAAATTTGATAAAATGTGAAGTTCTTTTTGTGATGAGTCATTTATCATGTTCTGAACAAAAAGATCATTTTTTAAATATTAAACAACTAAAAGATTTTAATTTTCTAAAAAACTTTTTTCCCGATTCAAAATTCACCTTTGCAAACTCAGGTGGGATATTTTTAGGTTCTGAATATCACTTTGATATGGTGCGACCTGGAGGGGCATTATATGGAGTCAATGTATCCAAAGATAAAAATTCCCAAATGCTAAACGTTGTAGAATTTTATGCAAGTGTATTAAATAGAAAGGTATTTTATAAAAATCAATATGTTGGTTATAATGCCACATATCAAGCAAAAAAGGGAGATAAGGTATTAATCTTAAATATAGGTTATTATGATGGGTATAAAAGAATTTTAAGTAATCAGTCTACAGTTTATGCTAAAGGCTTTATTTTGCCAGTTATTGGCATTATCAGTATGAATATGATTGCAATAGATGCTAATAAATTACCTGAATCTATCTTTATGGAAATAAAAAGTATTGAATTAATTGGCGAAAAAATTACTATAGGTGAAATTGCAGAATTAGCAAGTACAGATCAAAGAGAGATATTGACAAGCTTATCCACTAATTGCAGAAAAATTTATACATTAATATGATCACATTAAAATACGTTCAAATGCTGGGTATAATTACCTTAAATTTTTTAGAAGGCATAGGAAAACTGGTTATATTTCTTTTTAATATATTAAGCAAACTCTTTATAGCTCCTGTCTATGTAAAAAAGATATTTCATCAATTAGTTATAATTGGCTTTTATTCATTACCAGTAATTGGACTTACTGCAATATTTACTGGAGCAGTTTTAGCTTTACAAACCTACACTGGCTTTTCAAGAATGCATGCTGAAAGCTCAATAGCTTCTGTTATCGTGATATCAATAACAAGAGAGCTGGGGCCTGTGTTAGCAGGCTTAATGCTAGCAGGTAGAGTGGCAGGATCGGTAGCTGCTGAAATAGGGGCTATGAAAATCTCTGAACAAGTTGATGCCTTATATACGCTCAATACCGACCCAATCAAATTTTTAATAATTCCAAAAATAATAGCAGGAACCATAGTTCTTCCTATATTAGTTTTGGTTTCTGATATTATCGGTATATTTGGAGGTTATTTGATAGCTATATATAAAATAGGATTTGAATATCATTCATATATCAATAGCACCATCAAATTCTTGGAGTATCAAGATGTGATATCTGGTTTAATCAAAGCAGCTGTTTTTGGGTTTATAGTAACCTTTATAGGTTGTTTTTATGGGTTTAGAACTTCAGGAGGAGCTAGTGGTGTTGGAATTTCTGCTACACAAGCTGTAGTAACTTCATCTATTTTGATTTTGCTTTCCAATTATATAATAACAGGTTTACTATTCGTGAAATAAGGATGTCTAGAAACAATTTAATATCAATTAGCAATCTCAGTAAAAGTTTTGATACAAAGCAAGTATTGAAAAACATAAATTTTAATGTGGTCAAAGGTGAGTCATTTGTTATTATTGGAGGTTCAGGTAGCGGTAAATCTGTACTTCTCAAATGTATTGCAGGATTATTAGATCCTGATGATGGAAGTGAGGTGGTGATAGATAGCGAATATGTGACACATACTCATATTATTCAGAGACAAAAATTTTTAAAAAAATTTAGTATGCTTTTTCAAGGCAATGCATTATTTGACAGCCTGCCAATTTGGCATAATATTTGTTTTAGCTTGATTAATTCTGGTATTTTAAACACAGAAAAAGCTAAAGAGTATGCAATAGAAATGTTATATTTAGTTGGATTGAAAGAAGAAATTTTAGAATTATATCCATCTAATTTATCAGGCGGAATGCAAAAAAGAGTCGCAATAGCAAGAGCAATAGCGACAAATCCAGAAATAATGTTTTTAGATGAACCAACTTCTGGCCTTGACCCTGTTATGTCTGCAACTATTACAAATTTGATTAAAAACATCAGTAAAAAACTAAAATCAACAACTATCACCATAACACACGATGTAAAAGTTATGGAAAAGCTAGCAGATAGAGTTGCCTTGTTAAGAGAGGGGGAGGTTTTTTGGGTGGATAATCTTAAAAATACTGTAGAAAGTGAAGATGAGTATGTTAAATTGTTTTTAAATAAGTAAAATTTAGTTTTAATGGAAACTTCTTTGTATCTAAAGTCTTTTTTTATATTAATATTGCTTATAAGTCTTATTGGGGTAATTATGGTATTAATAAAATTTTTAAAAAATAAAAATTTATTAGGAAATTATTTTACAGCAGATAATAATTTAAAGCTTGAAGAAACACTAAATATAGATCATAAAAGAAGATTAGTGATGTGCAGGTTTAAGAAAAAAAGGTATTTAATTTTGCTTGGTCAACAGGATATTTTGATAGATGTTATTACTGAAGAATAAAAAATTTGTTTGTTTTACTATTTTTCTGGCAATTTTGATTGCAATAGAATGCAATTATGCCTTTGCCCAAGGTATTAATATTGATTTTGGAGGGGAAGATGAGCAAACCTTATTCAGCAACAAAGTAATTCAACTTATTGGGTTGATTACTATATTAAGCGTCGCTCCTTCGATTTTAATCATGGTAACTTCATTTACGAAAATCACTATTGTTTTTTCAATACTTCGTCATGCACTCGGGCTACAACAAACGCCTCCGAATATTGTTATTATCAGTTTATCATTATTTTTAACTTTTTTTATAATGTCACCAACATTTAATAAAGCTTATGATGATGGATTGTTTCCTCTTATGAATAATCAGATAAATGAAGAAAAAGCTTGGACTAATATAACAGATCCTTTTGAAAAATTTATGAAAGAGAATACGAGAGAAAAGGATTTAAATTTATTTAGAGATATTGCGAAGGAAACTCAAAATTTAGAAAAAGATGAAATACCCTTGAGGGTTATAATACCTGCATTCATGTTAAGTGAGTTAAAAAAAGCTTTTGAAATTGGATTTTTGATTTATTTACCATTTTTAATCATAGATTTAGTAGTTGCATCGGTATTAATGGGAATGGGAATGATGATGCTTCCACCTGTTATAATATCCTTACCGTTTAAATTAATTTTCTTTGTAATGATTGATGGTTGGTATATGCTAAGCGGAAGTTTAGTCAAAAGTTATGGCATAGGTTAGTATGACTGCAAATCAATCTAACAAGATCTAAGCTTGTTGATTTATTAATTCTGAAAATATTTTATAGTTAAAATGAGTTTTAAAGATAAACTGGATATTCCTGAAATAGAAGCTAAATGGCAAAAAATTTGGAATGCATCTGATATTTATAAATGGGATAGTACTAAGTCTAAAGAGGAAATTTTTTCAATAGATACCCCTCCTCCCACTGTTTCCGGTGAATTACATATGGGGCATGTATTTAGTTATACCCAAGTAGATTTTATAGCAAGATTTCAAAGAATGAGTGGTAAATCAGTTTTTTACCCCATAGGTTTTGACGATAATGGATTACCTACAGAAAGATTAGTTGAAAAAGTAAAAAAAATTAGAGCTAAGGATTTAAGTAGAGAGGAATTCATAAAGGTATGTGAAGAGGTAGTTTTAGAAACAGAAGAAAAATTTAGGAATATTTATAAATCTTTAGGATTAAGCTTTGATTGGGAGCAAGAGTATCAAACAATAAGTTCTAAATCTAGGAAGCTCTCTCAAATGTCATTTATTGATTTATACAACAAGCGTAAAATTATAAGAAAATTCGGTCCAAGTTTTTGGGATGTTATAGATCAAACCGCAATAGCTCAAGCTGAAAATGTGGATAAAGAACAAACTGGCATACTAAATGACATTAAATTTAAAACTGTAAATGGCGAAGAAATTGTTATTGCAACAACAAGGCCAGAGATGTTACCAGCCTGTGTAGCTATTTTTTATCATCCAAACGATGATAGATACCAGCACTTAAAAAATACCAGAGCTATAGTACCATTTTTTAATAATCAGGTGCCTATTTTACCAGACGAAGATGTTGAACAAGAAAAAGGAACAGGCTTGGTGATGTGTTGTACTTTTGGAGATATTCAGGATATTGAGTGGTGGAGAAAGCATAAGCTTAACACTATTGAATGTATAGATTTGCATGGAAAAATGAAAAATGCGGATTTCCTTAATGGGTTAAAAATTAAGGAAGCTAGAGAGTTGGTAATAGAAAAATTAAAATCAGAGCGACTTTTGCTCAATCAAAATGAAGTTGTTCAAAACGTTAAGTGCGCTGAAAGGTCAGGAGGAATTCTTGAAATTATTCCCACCTATCAATGGTATATTGAGGTATTACCCTATAAGGCTGATTTGCATAGGAAAAATGACGAATGCAATTGGCATCCAAAGTTTATGAAGGATAGGCTTAGTAGCTGGATAGATGGCTTGAATCAAGATTGGTGCATTTCTAGACAAAGGTATTTTGGCGTTCCTTTTCCTGTTTGGTATTCAAAAAGAAAAGGAGAGGAGGGAAAGATACTTGTTGCTAATGTTGCTAAACTTCCTGTTGATCCGTATGTTGACTTGCCTGATGGCTATACTCGTCAGGAGGTTAAACCAGAAACCGATGTTATGGATACATGGGCAACAAGCGCATTAACTCCTCAGTTATCAAGCCATGGGATTAGCGAGGATTTCATGCTTGATAAAGACAGGCACAATAAATTGTTTCCATATGATCTAAGACCTCAAGCTCATGAAATTATTAGAACTTGGGCTTTCGGCACTTTAGTTAAGTCATTTTTCCATCAAGGTTCTATCCCATGGAAAAATCTTATGATTAGTGGGTGGTGTTTGGCTTCAGATAAGTCTAAAATGAGCAAATCAAAAGGTAATGTTGTTACGCCAGAAAAATTGATAAAAGACCAGGGAGCTGACGTTATAAGGTATTGGGCATCAAGCTCAAAACTTGGAATGGATATAGTATATAGCGATCAAATATTCAAAATTGGTAAAAAATTAGTAACTAAACTTTGGAATGCAGGGAAATTTGTTGATTTTCATATCAATGGATCAGACAGGAGAATTAATTTTCTTAAAGATGATATCAACAACGGAGCTATTTTTTGCGATCTAGATTTATGGATCATTTCTAGTTTATATAAGGTGGTCGAAAATGCCACAAACTCTTTTAAAAACTATGAATATTGTGATGCAAGAGTTTTTGTTGAAAATTTCTTCTGGAACAACTTTTGTGATAATTATTTAGAGTTAGTCAAAACAAGAGTTTACGATGAAGAGAATAAAAATCCAAAAGAAAAGAAAAGCGCGATTTTAACATTAAATTACGTCTTTAATACATTGCTAAAACTTTTTGCTCCATATATGCCACATGTCACTGAAGAACTAAATTCCATTTTATATGGAAAAAATAACGAAATGGTGAATCAAATTAATATATGGCCAAAATTAGATGATTTTTATTATTCAGCTGATAGCTTAAGTATTGGAACGCATGTTTTGAA